>CAYYFU010000033.1:0-10991 GCA_964471095.1 uncultured Pseudomonadota bacterium | reverse complement strand
TCTCTTGAGCAGCCCGGCGCTTTTTTGTGGATCCACTCGAGAGGCACTCCCGGGCTTTGCGGACCTCGCCGGCAAGGTGAGCCCCTCGGTGGTCAACATCAGTACCACCAAGGCGCCGCAACGGCCGACCCGTCCGCCCGGTTTTCGTGGCCCCGGTCCGCAAGACCCGTTCGACGATTTTTTTGAAAAATTCTTTCAGGCCCCGGACCGACCGCAGCGGAGTCTGGGGTCCGGGTTCATCATCAATAGCGAGGGATACATTATCACCAACAATCATGTCATTGAGGGGGCCGATCAGGTCCAGGTTCAATTGACCGACAAGCGGAAGTTTGATGCGAAGGTGATCGGGACGGATCCCAAGACCGATCTGGCGGTGATCAAGATATCGGCAAAGTCATTGCCGGCAGCCGTCTTGGGGAATTCGGATCAGCTCAAGGTGGGGGACTGGGTGATGGCGGTCGGAAATCCGTTTGGTCTGGATCACACCGTGACGGCGGGGATTGTCTCGGCGAAGGGACGGATTATCGGTGCCGGGCCGTATGATGACTTTATCCAGACCGACGCCTCAATCAACCCGGGAAATTCCGGCGGACCGCTTTTCAATCTGAATGGCGAGGTCGTGGGGGTCAACTCCGCCATCGTGGCAGCCGCCCAGGGGATCGGGTTTGCGATCCCGATCAATATGGCGAAGGAGCTGGTTCCCCAGCTGATTGAATCCGGCAAGGTGACCCGTGCCTGGCTCGGGGTCGGGATTCAGGATATTACCCCGGAACTGGCGCAATCGTTCGGCTTGAAGGAGCCGCGAGGGGCCCTCATTTCAAATGTCTTTCCGAAGAGTCCGGCCGACAAGGCAGGTCTGAAGGCAGGGGATATCGTGACCGAGTTTAACGGCAAACCGATCGGGGAATCCCATGAGTTGCCGACCCAGGTGGCCCATCTTCCGGTCGGAAAATCGGTGCCCCTGAAGGTGATTCGGGAGGGGAAGGAGAAGGAGCTGACCGTCACGTTGGGTGAGATGGAGGAGGGGGAGAAAATCGCCCGGCAGGAGACCCAGACGACCTCTCGTGAGCTCGGGGTTGCCGTCCGGGACCTGGTCCCGGAGGAGATGACCGAGGCGGATGTGAAGGAAGGGGTCTTGATTATCGGTGTCGAGCCGGGGAGTTCGGCCGATTTTGCCGGTTGCCAGCGCGGCGATATCCTGCTTGCCTTGAACAATACAAAAGTTTCCAAGGCGGTCGATTTTTATGCGGCCGCGAAAAAGATTCGGAAAGGGCAGGTGGTGAGGCTCCACCTGAAGAGAGATGATCAAACTATTTTCCTCGCATTTACGAAATGAGATTTAAACCCGCTCGTCCAAAAATTTCTCAATCCGCAAATTAAACAGGTCCGGTTGTTCGACGAGACCGGCGTGGGTCGCCCTATGCATCATCAACAGCTCTGAGCCGGGGATCAGCCGGTGCATCTTTTTGGCGATCCAGGCCGGGGTGAACTGATCCTCCTCCCCCGCGATAATCAAGGCCGGCATCTTGACCTTTTTTAAAATATCCTCGGCCGACGACTCATGCATGCTCTTCAAGAGGCTCGTAAAGAGGAGGGGATCGACCGAGAGGACGTGATTGACATATTCATTCACCTCCTCGCGGTTCATCATCCCGGAGTTCATCACCTTGAGGATCCCGGCGGCCCAGTAGGCTAGGGGGCTGGAGAGGAAGAACCGGCTGATCAGGTTCGATTGTTTCGGGAAGGTGGTGCCGAGGTAGTAAACCAGCCGGAAGATCAGCGGTGAAAAGGTCGAGTTGTAAAAATAATCCATCAGGTGGCCGAAGGTCCCGTAGGCGGAGATGAAGGCGGCGACCTGTCGGGGATGACGACGGTAATATTCCAAAATCACCTGGGCCCCGAGACTGTGGCCGATGAAGACCGCCGGCGGGATCTCCAAGGCCTCGACGACCGCCTCCAGGTCATGGACCAGCGCCGGGACCGTGTAGTTCTTGGGGTTCCTCTTCAGCTCCGATTTGCCGTGACCGCGATAATCCCAGGTCACGATCCGGTAGTCGCGGCGGAAATGTTTTTCAAAATACCCCCAAAAAAAGGAGGAGCAAAGCAGGCCGTTGCAGCAGACGATCGCCGGACCCCGGCCGACTGACTTGTAGTAGATCCGGGTCCCGTCAAAACTCCGGACATACCCCTCTTGCCGGGTGGCCAGTTCAAGGAGCTTGGAGGTCATGAGGGCTTCTTAGGGAATTGTCGGCGGAAAGGCAAGCGAGTCAGTCGGCCGGGGTCTGATCGAGGACCTCGACGATCAAATCCCACGCCTCCCTGCGTTTTGCTACAATTTCACGCCCTTTGCTCCCGAGCGAATATTGGGCGATCTCCGCGTCGGTTGGAACGATCCGCTGGCCGGCTCTTTCAAGGGCAAGAACCACCCTGCGAAATTCCCTGGCAAACGGCAAATAGGTGGGGGTTGTGAATCCTTGGGTGGGATCCAGGAGGAGGGGGTAAGGGTTGGTCACCCCCCTCTCCCTCAATTCCGCAAGTTCCACGTGGAATACCCCTCCCAGGTTTTTTAACCGTTCACAGAGGAGATCGATCGTCTCCTGGATGGTCAAGGGATCACCCGGTTGCTTGCCGATCACTTGAAAGCCGCGGTCGAAGATCGGGTCGTCCGGCGGCTGGGCCCGACGGAGGGAGTCGATGAGCGGATTGGGATCAAAGGGGTGGTTAATCCTGACGCGGGGGACCTCCACCGTTGCCGCCTCCCTCGGCGTGACGGAAAGCCAGAAGATCGGGCCGTCGGGCCCCAGGCGGATCGAGTCCCCCGACCGGACCTCCTGTCCCATCGGGCCGACCCTGACCCACCGGTCGGGGCCGCCGATCACCTCACCGGTGGCGGCTCGTTGCTGGACATAGGTTCCCCAATCACTCAGGTTCTGGACAAACCAGCTCCCGTTGGCGGGGGTGAGGGCGGCGTGATGTCGGGAGATATGTCGAGGCATAGGGGGGAAACGATGATCATCCAGCTCAAACCGGAAGTCCGCATCGTTCGACCTCCCCAACAGGATCTGGGAGGGATCCCTCAACCGGTCCCCGTCCAGGTGGTGTTCGACAGATTCGAAAGAAGTCTGCTGATCGTTGCTCTTCAGCCAGACGGTGTGGAATCGCATCTCGGCGGGGGTGGGGGAGGGGATCGGGGGGGAGAGGTCGAACTCCTTGCGCAAGACGAAAAATCTCTCTCCATCGACCTTCAGCATGAAAAGATCGTCGAGATAGGCGAGGTCCCCGACCCTCTTCCCATCGGCAAAGACCTCTGCCCCGCCGTGGGTCAGGAGCTGGATCCTTGCCGCAGGGTCCATCGGGACCTCGACCGAGGCGGCGACCTTCGTGAGGCAGGGAGGCTCAACGGAGGGTCTGTACGAGTCGTCGCTGTAGCCGATCACGATCCGTTCCCCCGGACCCGCAAAATACCCCCCGTCAACCGTGACGCCGGTGATCCTGGCCTGAGGGTGGAGCAGACTGGTCTCCAGGAGCTTGATCGCCGATCCGGAAGGGGCAGTTGAGACCGGCCGTGGGATCGGAGGTCGAGGGGTGATCTCCCCGGTCACGCCGTCGAATCCCCCACGCGGGTGATGCGGAAGAGAGGAACGAAGGGGGGGGCGGGTGTTTTGCAGGAATTCCTTTTCCAGCCAATCGAGTGACCGGCGGGTTCGAGAGTCAAATGGGGGGAGGACCCTCAGTTCATCGATATCCCAGACCGTCCGGATAAAACCCCACCATCGATCCCGCTCCTCCGGGAGGGAGGGGGGGTACCGCCCCCATTGCCCCCGCGCCTCCGTGATCACGAAGGAGAGGAGCCTTTGAAAGCGGTCGGCCTCCGGCAAGGGGGGGAGGAGGGAGTCTGCAAACAGCGCCGCATCGTTTTCGGCCCGGAAAAAGTGCCCCTCCGGCAGGGTGGCGAGGAATTCCCCCCAGAGTTTTTGATAGGGAGGCATGTCGCTCCCTCCCATGATTTTGGGGATACCGAGGTCTGCGGGGAGGAGGTCCTCCCTCCCATGTTCTGCGAGCTTCCGCCGGAGCACAACCCAGCAGGGGGAACGGTCGGAGAGGTCGAAGGTGTTCTCGACATACCCCCGTCCTACCCAGAAGGCTGTGTTTTGTCGGCTGAAGGTCGCGTGGAGTCGGCTTGCCCCCAGCTGTTTCAGGAAGAGGAGATGCGAAACGAAGGAAGAGGTGCAGACCCCGTGGCCTGTGAACCTCGGATCGGTTTTTGTATCGAAGGCCTTGGCAAAGACTTCCCCTCCCCCGGTCTCGCGATTAAGTTCCAGAGCGAACCCTCCGATCTCCTCATCCCCGTTCTTGGGGACGATGATTCCCCTAAGTTTCAGGGGGTGGGACTCAATGGCGGTGATATAGAGCTCCCCCAAGCGGGCGTCGGGGTGATCAAACTGGAGTCGGGAGAGCAGGGGGGCTGCCCGGACGGGACGGCTGACGAGGTCGCTGAAGGCCTTGTCCAGGAGGGAGAGGTTCGTGACCTCTTGACGATGGAGAAAAATTCTGAAATCCGGCAGAGGTTGCGGGCGGTTGAAACCAAAGATGGCGAGGAGCCCCCCCTGGATCAGCAACTCACCGGTGGTGAGCTGGCCCTGTTCCCAGCGCCAGCCGATCCGGGCGAGATCGAACGCATCCAGGACCAGACCGGCAGACGCCACGAACATCCGGAGGGGTCGGTGGCGTTGCAGGAGGTGGGAGGCGATCGTGAAGATCCCGCAGAGCGACCCGCCGACCGCAACCCGGTCCGCCCACCGGTCTTCACTCCCCCCGGTCCAAAGCCTCTGGATCGCCAGCCCGCCGCTCACCGCCGTCGCCGTCCCGCCGACCCAGCCAAAAAGGCCCTTGCCTACAGCACCGATCCTCATAGGTGGGCGGGGGGATTAATCCCGGCTCCCATCATGATCGTTCGGAGTTGGTTCATTTCGTAATATCCCTGTGGCTCGAGGATGTAGAGTTTCAATGCCTTGAGGTCTTCGACTAATCCAAAGTATCTCCAGATGACATCGGCATGTTTTTGCAGGTGGTCGATCAATCTGGGGCGACGTTTCTCGTCACGAATGATCCGGCGGGGGTGAAGGAAGATTTCGACATGACTCCAGCGTTCATAGATCGCCTTTCGCCATTCCCCTGTCCAGCGGGGGGCAAACGGATATTCCCCTGTCCAAGGGGGAGGGACCGATCGATCTGGAATCGGTTGCGGCCTTTCCATCCCCCCTCCCCAACCCTCGTCCAGCCATTTTCGGGCGGGGGTTCCCAGCGGGAAATGAAGATCGACAAACGACCGGACCATCCCGACCGGGATCCGCCAGTCGTGCGGGGCATGCTCCAGGACCTGATCCAGGATCTTCCAAGCTCGGGCTGTTCTATCCCCGATAATCTCGAGTCCGGAACGTTTCGCCTCCTGGATCATTTTTCTCAATACCGACATGACTTGATAGAGATCCGGAGAGGATTTGAAGATCCCGTCGACATACGGGGATTTGCCCCTTTGCAGGTCCGACTCCAGGACCGCTCCGAGTTGATTCACCTGGTCGATCATCAGCCGGGAAAACTGATCCTCAGTGACCTCTCCTCCCGGGTCAAAACGGGGATCCTTGGCGGTCTGATTCACCCGGAGGATTGCGATCCATCCCTTGATATCGCGGGGGGGGGTCCAGTCGTCTGGCCGGTGGTTCAAGACCTGCCGGATCGCCCCCCAGGCGTTTTGGACATCCGGATCCCGGATCGTCATCGGGTCACGATTGAATCGCCCGTTGCTTCTCAAGATATTGACGCCGCCCGCCATCGCCTGCAGGGCGGCATCTCGAAGCGCCCAGATTCGATAAAAAGCAGCCGGATCATCGGTAAAAATCCCGTTAGTAAACGGCATCGCCCAACCCCGAGCAAGATCAGACTGGATCACTCCTCCGAGTTGATTCAGGGCATCCGCGATAAAAAAACCGATCTCTTCGTTGGTGGCCGGTGTTCCCTCAGGGACCGCCCCTCGGAAGCGCTGTTTCAGATTTGGGTCCGACTCGCAGAGGATCTCCATGATCCGGTTCAGCTGTTCCGACCGGTCAGGTACGGCGGGAGATTCCGTAATCCCCCGGACCATCTGCCGCGATTGCCGGTCAAAACCGAAGATCAGCGTCAGGCCGAGCTGGATCACCAGCTCATGCGTCGAGACCTGTCCCTGTCGATATTGCCAGCCGACATGGGCGATATCGGCAAAATCGAGCGCCATCCCGAAGATCGCGGCGACGCGCCGGGTAACCGGGTTCAACCGACCGACCAGGGCGGCCACGCCACAGAGCGCCCCGCCGATCATCAGGCTGTCGGCCCAAATATCCTGGCTGGTCCCGGTCAGGAGCCGGCCGGTAGAGCGGAGGGCGTTGTACCCCATGACGGCGATCCCCAACGGGGCTGTCCGTTTGAGGAGGCGATGATTCGAGACCGCCCCGGCCCGGACCGACCCGGTTTTTTCCGCGACGAAGGCGGAACCTTTTTGCACCAGCCCCCCCAAGAGGGCCGCGCCGCCGACGGCGGAGGAAAGCAGGTCGGTGGTGAGGAGGGGGGAGGTCATTGAGGATTAAACCGATTCTTCCATTCTAGCGGGGCCGCCTCGAGGGTTTTTGCCACAATCTCTTGAGCCTCCCGCATCCTCGCAACATCGGCAACATCGACCCTGATGCCCAGCGGCTTGATTTCTTGAAGCATCGCGTGCAGGGCGACCGCATAACGGTAATAAACCGGGTTGTCGGAAAAAGTTCCATGCTGGTAGGCCGTGGTAAAGTCAAATTCGCCGCGAGCCCGGGCGCTCCGCTGGGCATCACCCTTTAACATCCCGCCGAGATTCGCGGTTCGTTCGACGATCAGATGCGCAAACTCCGCGTCGGTCAAGGGGTCCCCAGGGTTTTTTCCCGGGAAGGAGTGATAACCACCGTCAAAAAACGGCCTTTGAGGATCCTGGACCGCCCGGAGTTTGGTCATCAGGGAGTTGGGGTTCACCGAGGCGAGGTCGGTGGGACGATGCCTCCGGAGTTCTTTATAGGCACGACTTCCGGGGTGGATGACCGCCCAAGGGCTTTGGGGCAGTTCTGGTTTAAAGCCAAAGCGAAGGGCCAATCGGTTAAATCGATGAACAATCCGCGACGCACGGCGGGCCTTAACCAATTGTTCCATCAGCTCATCGCGCCTGCTGACTTCAGCCTGAGTTAAAGGGTGTCGTCGGTCGAGATCCGCGACCTCACTCTCCAACCGGTTCAGATTTTGTCCCATCCCTCGTTGCAAGGTCCATTCGTCGGTGCGCCCCGCCAAATCGCGCAAGGTCTTGCCGTCGGTCCCTTGCAGGAGATCGTAGAGAAAGAGCTGACGGATTCCTTTCCGGAACAGGAGTGGAGCGGTGGGGTCTTCCTGTTGGAGTTGTCTGAGGACCTGACGGAGCAGCCAACCCTCCAGATCCGGATCAATGACCGACCGGGCATGGTCCATAATTTTTACCGGTTTTTGATCCGGCGCCGGTTTGATCTTTTCTCGACCGATTCCCTTCCCCCCCTGGACCTGGACAATGGCGTAACCGGAGGGGCGCCGAATAGAGCTGACCGTCATGATCCTGAACTCATGGGTCCAACCAACCGGCTTCCAGACGAGCGAGCAACTGACGCCGCCATAAGATTCTGCATTTCCTGGTCCATATTTGAGATAAAAGGTGCCGTCTTCCGTCACCGGTCTCCTATAAGTCTGGAAGGGCAGGTCCTGCAGTGTGGAACGATGAAGAGGGTAAAGACCAGCCTTTCCCCAACGGGCAAAATTGGTGAGGACGCCGTAAAAATGGGCGATTGCCTCCTCCAATGGGTTGTCAAATTTTATTTGCGAGGCCTCCCCCCAGCTGAATCTGAAGACAGTGATATCGGCTTCCATGAGATTGGGAAGGTCGATGGCGCCAAGGCGGACACAGGCGGCCAGCTGTTCGCGGATCGTCATAAAGAGTTCAAGGTCCTCCTCGGGTGAGAAGAATCTACCATGCCGGGACCACCGCTCCGTAACCTCAGTCGTATAACTCCGGGCAAAGCCGTTGATGACAGCCATAGTTGCCTCGTCAAGTTGCCGGTGGGGGGCAACGGCGGTCGGGTCATAGAGAATTTGCGGGAGATGGCGCGCCCACTCCGGATGGACAAAGGAATTTGTGTCGATCTTCCAGCGTCCCAGTGAAGAGATGGCCGCACGGCTTTCCCGATCAAACCCAAAAACAAGCGTCAAACCGGCCTGCAGGAGGAGGTCGCCGGTCGAGACCTGGCCGGCCTGCCAACGCCAACCGACATGAATGAGGTCAGCGGAGTCGAGCACCAGACCGGCGGTGGCGGCGATACCGCGGACCCATTTGCCGTAACGCCCAAAGAGGGGGACCACGCCACCCAAGATGGAAAGCCCGCCGCACAACGCCCCGCCGATCATCATCCCGTCGGCCCAACGGTCTTCACTGGTGCCGGTCAAGAGCCTTTGGACGGAACGGACCGCGTTGTACGCCATCACCCCCAGGCCGATCGGGGCCGCGACACCGAACGCCCGGTGGCTGGCAATCTGGCCCGCCAGGGGGGCAAAGCTCCTTTTGTAGATAAACTCCGACCCCCGCTGGACGAGGCCTGCCCCGAGGGCCACGGTGCCCAACGAGGCTGCGGCCCGGTCGGCCCAAATGAGTGCCGAGGGGGATTCCCCTCCATTTTCCACGGGTTTGGACATTCTATTTATTTATCGGCAGGTTAGCAAAAAAGTTGCGGGGAATTTAGGCACGACAGTTCATGGCACACTGGTCAGGTTTGATGGTGTTTGAACTCAATCCAATCGTCAGGGATTCCGAAACGCCGGGCGAGGACGGCCTTGACCGCCTGGATCTTTTCGGGGGTGATGTTAATCTCTCTTCCGTAAGTGCCGCTGTCGTTGCTGAGAATCAGTGTCTTGGCTGAGGGGGCCTGCCCTTCGGCTTCTCTGATAGTACCGGCAAAGATGCAGGGGTTGTCGGCCGCCACCTGGACATGCTTGACTCCCTCCTCAAATCTTACCCGTTTTTGAGGCGGGTTCCGGTTGTCCCATGGATGAGGTTCTAAGAATATCTTTTGCGCATCAGGGTGCCAGGCATCCGCCACCCGGACCTCCAATTGACCATCGGTCACTAAACAGACGATATTCCATGGCCGCCTTCCAAGCCCCACGTCTTTTCCACTGGTCCGGATCTGTTCCAGGATCCTTGGGCCATTTTCCTCGGTAAGGGTATGGATCAGACCCAAATTGCGTATCTGTGGATCAGCACCATGGCCCGCTTGGGGTGCGACCCTTGTCCGTCCTGCCAACCAGGCGGTCAATCTTAGCCAAGGGCCTTGATACGCCGGTGGGGGTGCTGCGGCGACAGGTGGAGGGGCCGCGACAGGCGGCGCAGGTGATTGGTTAACGACCGGTGGTTTCGCCCTTCTTGCCCTGGGGTTTTTCCTCCCCTTTGCCGGTTTTTTCCGAGAGAGATTGCCTTGGGGCCCTGCCTTTTTGGTTCTTTTGCGGGAGACCGTTTTGGGACGACGGGACGACGGCGGTTTCTTTTTTGGACTCTTCGCCGCCGGGGGGTCCCAAAACAGCAAAGTCAGACCGGCCTGGAGCAGGAGATCCTCGGTGGTGACCTGACCCTCTTGCCATTTCATCCCGACATGGCCCAGGTCGACCGCGTCCAGGGCCAAGCCGGTAAAGGCGACCAACGCCCTGACCTGAGGATTAAGCCCTGTCAGTTGAGCGACGATGGTCAAGTAACCACAGAGCGCCCCACCGAACATGAGCGAATCGGCCCATCGGTCCTCACTCGTTCCGTCGATCAGTCGTCCAAGCGACCTGCAGGCGTTGTAAGTCAGAGCCACCGAGCTCACCACAGTTGAAACGCCAAAGAGGGAGTGGCGAAGCGCCGGTTGAAGGGAACGGAATTGAGGTTTCTTGGATGCCGCCGTGAGGATCTTGTGAACGAGACCAACCCCAAGGGCGACCTGGGCCCCTCTGTTGGCCACCTGATCGGCAACCTCGATCGGTTCGGGGGCGGTTTTCTGTCCTGGTTCGACTCGATCAACACCCATACCCCTATATTATCGGCATCTTCCCCGTCTCAAGTTGCATCAGGATTCATAAAATTGTCCTTTAAATTCAAATGGTTGTTGACATATTTTAGACACCGAGCTACGCACCGCTGGTGATTCAGGTTAAGGCCCCTGCCAAGATCAACCTCCGTCTCAAAGTCACCGGCCGTCGGCCGGATGGCTATCACCTGCTCGAGATGGTGATGGTGAAGCTCGAGCTGGCGGATGAGATTGAATTCGAGATCGTGCCGGAAGGGATTTCGATAGAAATCCCCCCCAACCCCCCTTTGTCAAAGGGGGGCACGGGGGGATTTTTGATCCCGACGGACCGGACCAACACCCTCTGGAAGGTCGCCCTGGCAGTGCAGAAGGAATCAGGCAAAAGGTTTGGGATCAAGATTTCATTGCAGAAGAGAATCCCAACAGCAGCTGGATTGGGGGGGGGGTCCAGTGATGCCGCTGCATTGTTGATCGCCCTCAATCAGGCATTAGAGCTTGGTTGGACAGGGCAAAAACTGATTCAAATCGGGGTTAAAATCGGGGCGGATGTGCCGTTCTTCCTAGCCCCTGGGGCACAACGGGTGACAGGCATTGGTGAACTCCTTACCCCTTACCCCTGTAATCCTTTGCCCCTGATCCTCATCAATCCCGGCTTTCCGGTCTCCACAGCAGAGGTGTACCGTTGGTGGGATGAGACCTCACCCCCCGGCGCCCCCTCTCCTGAATCCAGGAGAGGGGGGAAGGGGGGAGAGGTCCGCCTCACCGGTGCAATTGTATAATGAGTTACATGCGCAAATTGTGAATATCGGCAAGAACTGGTGCAAGAGCCGAAACCCGGATTGCGGGCACTGCCCGTGG
>CAYYFU010000032.1:5207-11000 GCA_964471095.1 uncultured Pseudomonadota bacterium | reverse complement strand
GATTCTTCATTCTTACGAAGAATCGAGGGAGGTTGCCGAGTTGGTTTACCGGCGGAGGGAAGAGGACCTTCTCTCCCCCACGATCGATACCTCACGCTCCTATTATGATCTGGTGCCGACCGATCAACCGGAGAAAATAAAGGTGATCCATGAAATCAAACGACTCTTGTCCGATCCGGCTCTGAAGCTGGTCCCAGGGGAAAAGAAGCAGGAGTTGGATCGCTTCAAAAAGGCGTTGAACGAGGCGGAGCCGTTTACCCGGAAAGAGGTCCCCGCCGAGGTGGAAAAGATTTTTACCGGCAAAAAGGAGACCCCCGGGACTCTCTTTTTCATCAATGCGCTTCCCCAGATGGAGCTGGATGACGGCCGGAATGCGATCCGGTTTGCCGAGGATGTCGCGACGATCAGAACGGACCGGGCGGTTTATTACCCCTCCAGCGATGCCAGTATCTTTGGGCTGGTCTTGACCACGATGTTTCGGGATCTTCCCAAGGTCCTGATCCTCTCGCTCCTCTCCGTCACCTTTTTTGTCTTTCTTGATTTTCGTTCCTGGAAAAAAACCGCCCTGGTTGTTTCATCGATCGTGATGGGGGTTTTTTGGTTGTTAGGGGTGATGGCGATTTTACGGATCAAATTTAACTTTTACAATATGGTGATCATCCCGGCGGTCATGGGGATGAGCATCGACAACGCGATCCACCTGATGCACCGCTATGAAGAGCTGGGGCGAGGGTCATTGCGCAAGGTCCTCTCCGGCACAGGACTGGCCTGTCTGTTGGCCTCGTTGACCAATGCCGCCGGCTTCGCCGGTCTTCTTTTCACCATTCATCGGGGGTTGTTCTCGATTGGCCTGTTGGCGGTGATCGGCGTCGGCACCTGCCTGCTCTCCACGCTTGTTTTTCTGCCCGCCGTCATCCGGTTTCTGGAACAGGTGAAGTACGACCGGAAGCCGATTGTTCCGTGAGTATCCCCCTTGCAATGTTGGAAAATTGACGTCACTGTCCCTCACTACCAGATCGTCACGACCTTTTCCAATTGCTGTAATTCGTGATCCTTGGTGATAAGAGGAATCTTCAGGAAACAAGCGGTGGCGGCTATCACCCGGTCCGTCAGCTCCGGAACCTGCTCCCGCGGCACGTCACTAAGGCCTTGAACCAATTCGTAAGTCAGGTCGGCGATCTGGTAGCTGTCGTTGGGGGCTCCATGAAAAATTCGTTGAGTCTGTTCGTGAACCTCCCAAGGGAGCTTGCTCTTTTCACACAAGTAAAGGATTTCGATCAGCGTCATGACCGAGACGAATATGATCGCCTCGCCACGATCCGCCATCAGAAAGCGGCGCCGCGCTTCAGTGGACAGGCGCGGACTGGAACCGATATGCCAGATCAAGGCATGCGTGTCCGTGACAAATCGCTCCCCTTCCGTTACCAGATTCACCGGGCGAGTCTCCCCCACATCTCCTTGCGCATCTCCTTGATCTCCTCTTCGGAAATATCAACCCCTTTGCAAATCCCGCCCAGCCTCACCGGCCGGATCCGGTTGAGCGGCACGATCCGGAGCGATTGCCCGTCAGCATAGAACTCGACCTTGTCGCCCGGCTTCAGCTTCAGCCGCTTCACCTCCCCGGTCGGGATCGTCAACCCGAGGGAATTGCCGATCTTGAAGATCTGCTTTGCCATATTTATTCGCCTCCGCCGAAATACCCCGCGGTCTTGCCGCGGGGAGCTTTATGAGTTTAATTATAGTTTAACTGGTTTAATTAAACAACGAATATTATTAGCAACCAATTTTTTCCCTGCCGAAGATAAGCATGAAAGTCAGGAGGATTGAACCAACTGATTTGACATAGGCTTCATCCGGAAAGCGGGAGAATGGTTCTCCCAACTTTCACAAAATTGGATGAAGAACCAAGAGGGAAGAGGAATCCATGGACCCATATGTTCGATTCTGGCGGGATTTCAGGCATCCGGGTGAACCGAGCGAACCGCTTAACATGGTGGCCGAAGACGGCCCTAAGATAATGGCTCGAAAGTATGTTTCCGGTTGGAGGGAGGTCTTGGGGAAAGCCGCCTCTCTCGCAGAGGTGGTTCCTGATCAGGCGTTGCAACGCGTTGCATGTAGCGAGGTTCTGGCGGTTGACGATGCCTTGAAAGGGGTCGTGGACGTTTTTAAAACAAGGGGTACTAACCCCTCCGACCTGACCTTCTGGGCTCACCTGTTGCGTTGGATCGGCCTGAGCGTTGGCCCTCGATCCGCCCTAACCCAGAGTGCCTTGCTGAATCCTTTTCTTGAAACTCTCCCTGTGTATTTCCCCTTTTCGCATGTTGATTTGAGTGATGCGAGGCATGCATTAAATGATCTCACCGACCGGCTTCACGGCCACGCCCTCCGTTCCGAAAAAATGGGTCGTCACTTGAGAGCGCCGGCCGAGAGATTTTATTGTCATCCCGTTTTTCGATTCGTCAGTTTTGAGCATTGGCAATTTGTCCGTGGAGTGACTTTCTTTGCTTCGATAGCCGCCATATTAGGCGGATCGGTCTGGTGCGTGGCTCAAGGCATTGCGACCATGAAACGTTCTGATCTGGACTCCGAAAAGAAAAGACAAGTCGGCGGTTTTATCGCTGTAGCCGGCGCTACGATGATGTTAGCATCTCTCGGGTACGGCATCTTCATCATCGCAGGAAAGCGGAGGTCCTTGAGCCTGCCGGAAATCACCCTTGTGGCGGCTGGCTGGTTGGGCGGTTTTTCCCTCTGTGGTGTTGGATTTGCGCTAGCAGATCGAGCCGAACGGCATTAAGGTACCCGATGACTGTCCCAAAAGTCTCCCACAGGGCGTTCGGGGTGGAACGCCCGGTCGCCGGCGCCCTGGAAACGAAGTCCTCCGGCTTGGACCGCGATTTTTTTTGATGTAGCTTTATGATCATGTTGCCAAATGATTCTCATCCAGAAAAAGAAGTTAAGGTCTGGTGGGCAAAAGTCGAGGAGTGCTGAGGAGGTTTTCGGCTGGTTCAAACGGGAACTGAACATTTAACCAGCATCCAGATCTTTTTGGCCATGCTGAAGATGGTGTCTATGATGATTGTGGAAGGGGGATATTACGAATTGCTGCGGCGCCGCCGATCAGGCCGGCGTTATCCCCCAACTCGGCACGGAGGATCTGGACGCGCCGGGCGGTCTCGGCGTAGGTCCGCTCGGCCAGTTCCTTTTTGGCCGGCTCGATGAAAAAGTCCCAGGCCTGGGCGACCCCGCCACCGATCACCACCGTCTCGATCCCGGTCACATTGACCAGCGACGCGATCCCGATCCCCAAGTAATAACCGACCCTTTTAAAAATCGAGTGGGCGCAGATATCCCCCTCGGCTGCCAGATGATAAATTTCTTCGACGGTCATTTTTTCCAACCCACCGGTCTTTTCCAAAAGCGCCTCTCGTCCTCCCGGATCGATCTCTCTCCCTTCCTCGATCAGCCGCCGAATCCCGGTCGCCGAGACATACATCTCAAAGCAACCCTGACTGCCGCAGTTGCAATCGGGCCCTTCCGTCTCGATCACCAGATGTCCAAACTCTCCGGCAAACCCGCTATCCCCCGAAACAACCTTCCCCTGCCAGACGATCGCCCCGCCGACGCCGGTCCCGAGGGTTAAGAGCAGAAAATTCTGCTTGTTTTGAGCCGCCCCTCTCCACCCCTCTCCCCGCGCCGCCATGTGCGCGTCATTGTCCACCACAACGAAGGTGGAGAATTTTTCCCGGAAATAATCCCCCACGGGCACTGACTTCCAATCGGGAAAATGGGGGGATCGATAGACCGTCCCGGTCCGGGTCTCCACGATACCAGGAACACCCAGCGCCAGCCCGGAAACCTGCTTCCAGCCTATCTTGGATCCGACTCCCACAATCTTTTCGGCAATCTCCTGAAGAATTTCATTGGTTTTTCGTTTGGATCCTGCGGGAAATTTTTGGACGAATTGAACCTCTCCCTCAGCCGAAACGACCCCAACTCGGAGATGGGTCCCCCCCAGGTCCACGGCAATGATTGAACTCATAAACCCCGGTTAGCAGAGGGAGAGAGTCATTTACAATCGGATTCTGATTTTGTATTCCCTATCTAGAGATGCCCCAATTTCCGATCCCGCCGGGGAAAAAAGTCGGACAGAGCGTGACCCTCTCCCCCGCCGACGCCAAACATCTTGTCCGGGTGTTGCGGGCCCGGCCGGGAGAGACCATCCGGCTGTTTGACGGACAGAGCCGGTTCGAGGCGCGACTCGTCGCCGTCTCACCACGCGAGGCAACAGCCAAGATCACCTCCCTGTTGGTGGTCCCGAAAATGCGCGGAGCGGTGACCCTGGGCCAAGCCTTGCTCAAAAAGGACAAGATGGAATGGATCGTCCAGAAGGCGGTGGAACTCGGAGCGACAGCCCTCCAGCCGTTCATTTCGGAAAGGACTCTGCCAACAGCAGAAAAGACCTCTCGCTGGCAGAAGATTGCGGATGAGGCGCTCAAGCAGTGTGGACGTATCAAACCGCTTCAACTGATGCCGGCGGTCGATTTTTCAAAACTGTTGCAGGGTCCGGAAAAGAAGATCCTGTTTCATGAGGAAGGGGAAAAAATAAATTCCGGTTTCGAGGAAAAGATGACCCTATTGATCGGCCCGGAGGGGGGATTTTCAGATCGGGAGGTCGAGGCGGCAAAAAAACAGGGATGCGCAATCGGCTCGCTCGGCCCCTTAACCTTAAGGGCCGAAACCGCCGCTGTCGCCGCCCTCGCGTTAATTCAACATGAACTGGGCAACCTTTAAAAAACCGATTGTCATCGCCCATCGTGGTTTTACCAAACAGTACCTGGAAAACAGTCTGGAGGCGGTCGAGGCAGCCTTGAAACTCGGTTGTGACGGGATTGAGGTGGATCTCCGGATGACCGCCGATGGGGAACTGGTGATCTTCCATGATTGGGACCTCAAGCGATTGGCCGACCGGGAGGAGGGGGTTGAGGAGTTAACGGTCTCCGGAGTCCGCGATCTCCGATTGGTCGGGGGGAGCCGGATCCCGTTCCTCGATGAACTGCTCGACCTGGTCCGTGACCAGGCGTTGCTCAACCTGGAGATCAAGACGGTTCACTATTTTTCAAGGGATCTGGAGACGAAACTGTTGCAACAACTTCATGCCTTTCACCTCGACGAAACGATCCTGCTCTCCGCCTTCAACCCCCTCCCCTTGATCCGGCTCAGAAAAATGGCCCCCTCGCTCCACCGGGGTACTCTCGTCTCAGGTCTCTACTGGCGGACCCGCCCCCGGAAACCCTTGATCCACTGGATCCAACCTTTTGGAATCCACGCCTCCCATGACCTGATGACGGAGTCCTTTATCCAGAAACACCACCAGGCGGGACGCCGGATTTTTACTTGGACTGTCAATGACCGGGATGTTATGAAAAAACTGTTGGCGATCGGGGCGGACGGGATCTTTTCCGACGTCCCGGATGAGATCTTGAGGGCCCTTGGACGACTCCGCTGAAATCAGTCAAACGGTACTGGAAGACGAGGTCTCAACGGGACCCCACGTCCCTCATCACCTTTATCGGACCGCGACTCTGCAAGAGCGGTTCTCCAGTTTCTTGGTCGATACCCTCTTCCTGACCTATCTGATCGGCGGATGGCTCTTTCTTCTCTCTCGCTTCAGCTCTTCCCGATTCATCACCCTCTCCAGTTCGACAACCCTATTCCTCCTCTATTATCTCTTCTTTGAGGGAACCTTTTCGGCGACCCCCGGAAAATGGCTCGGGAGGCTGACGGTCCATCGCC
>CAYYFU010000032.1:0-5178 GCA_964471095.1 uncultured Pseudomonadota bacterium | reverse complement strand
GATCCTGATCCGCACCTTCTTCCGACTGGTCGACTATCCCCTCTTTTTTCTGACCGGGATCGGCTTGATGGAGTCGACCCGGAAGTGCCGTCGGCTGGGGGATCTGCTGGGGGGAACGGTGGTACTCAAACAGCTTCCGTATCGCGAGTCACTCCCCGCCCATGAGGAAATCCGGTACGGAGGGGCGACCGCCCGAACCTTTGCCTTCTGCATCGACCTCATTTTTATCTCCGTCTTTGCCATGGGGCTCCTCCTGTTAAATCCGGTTTCGGAGAAAATCGTTTCGCGACTCCTGCTCAACTTGTCCCCCTTGCTTGTGCTCCTTTACCTCACCGTCGCGGAGTTTTCCTTTGGAACCACCGTCGGAAAAATTCTCTTTGGGCTGAAGGTGACCGAGGAGGGGGGCACCCCCCCCTCCTTTGCCGCCATCCTGGTTCGGAATCTGTTGCGGCCGCTCGATCTCAATCCGCTCGGGTACCTCGTGGCGTTTCTTTCCAGCCGGAAGCAGCGGCTGGGGGATCTTTTTTCCGGGACCGCGGTGATTCGGACCCCTCGCTCCCTTCGGGGTTGGATGGTGATTCCCTTCATGCTGATTTTCGCCGGCGGGACCGGCGCTCTCGGCTGGATCAACCCGGACAACTTTGTCAAAAAGGGGCATTGGATCCGGGTGGGGGATTATCTGATCCAGCCGATCCCCAGGGTGATTGACCGCTACCGGTCGGATTCACTCCGGATTGAAAGATTCCAGTTCGCCTTTAACGAGGTTGATCTCAACCGGCGGGGGCGATTCTCCCGCGGGGACGTGATCTTTCTGCTGTTTCGGGTTGATCGGTTTTTGGTCAGAAACGGCCGCGCCTGGGTTCAGGCCGACCTCAAGGTGAAAGACCCATCCGGTTCGATTGTCCTCAACCGGGCCAACGTCGTCAATGCGAGTATCCGTACCGGCCTCAAACGATACGCCGATCTCGCCACCCGCTTTGCCCTCCACCCCCAGGCCACGCCCGGTCGATACACTGTCACCCTGACACTCCGGGATCGGTTCGCCAAGACCACCGTTTTCAAAAACTATTCCTTTGAGGTGTATTAGAAACCGGACCTCTCACTCCTCGATTAGTTTGCACAACTGCTTAATCTCATCGTTACTGGGCCAGCCGTCGAAATTGCACGGAGTGCACTCATAGATATCTTTCACCGGGGGACCGTTTGGCTGTGATCGTGTGATGAAGAATCTGCAGGATAGGCCGGCATCCGCCGCAGGACCATCCGGCAAGTCACCCCCGTCCGCCGGTTCCGGTCCCGGACCCATCCCGCCGCATGCCGCAAAGAGGAGCGGGAGGCCGGCCAAGCGCCAGGGGGTCCTCGTAATCCTCGCGAAGGTGGCAAGATCGACCGCTGCCGAGGGGAGTCTACGGAGCGGCAGAACCCAAGCCGACCAAGCAGGGGTCAAGACCCTGAAAACCCCTTGTAAGGCTTGAAGAAACATCACTATAGTTATCGGCCGATTTTCAAAAAGGTTGTGGGTTTTTTGATCGATCTCCCGCAAAAAAGGTTGCTAATTATCCGCGGTTTCATGCTATTTTAAGCGCCTATGTCAGGGCATTCTAAGTGGGCCACAATCAAGAGGAAAAAGGGGGCGGAGGACGCGAAGCGCGGCAAGGTCTTCACCAAGCTGATCCGTGAGATTGCGGTCGCCGCGAAAAATGGCGGCGGGGATCCCGACGGCAATCCACGGCTCCGGACCGTCATCGAAAAGGCGCGTGCCGCCAACATGCCGCAGGACAACGTTGCCCGCGCCATCAAGAAGGGGACCGGCGAGCTCGAGGGGGTCAATTACGAGGAACATACCTATGAAGGTTACGGCCCCGGAGGCGCGGCGGTGATTCTCGACATTCTGACCGATAACCGCAACCGAACCATTTCCGAAGTTCGAAACATCTTTTCCAAGAACGGTGGAAATATGGGGGAAGCGGGTTGTGTCGCCTGGGTCTTCAAAAAGCGTGGGGTCCTCCAATTTGACAAAAAGGCGGCGAGTGAGGAACAACTGATGGAGCTTGCCCTCGAGGCCGGTGCCGAGGACCTCAAAGATGAGGAGGACCTCTGGGATGTCATGACCGACCCTGTCCACTTTGAGTCGGTTAAAAAGGCTTTGGAGGCCAAGGGGCTCAAACCGTCCAGTGCGGAGGTCACGATGGTCCCCCAAAACACGGTGAAGCTCGGCGGAGGTGACGCCGAAAAGATGCTCCGGCTCATGGAGGCGTTGGAGGACCACGACGACGTGCAGAATGTCTATTCGAACTTTGACATCCCGAAGGAAGAGATGGAAAGGATCAGCAAGCTGGTTGCGTAGGGGGTGAGGGTGCGCGTTATTGGAATCGATCCCGGCTCCGTTGTCTTTGGTTACGGCCTTATCGAACAGAACGGCTCAGCGTTGATCCATCTGGAGTGCGGTTGTCATCGGATTCGGGACAAGTCCTCGTTCGCCGCCCGACTGAAGGAGATTTTCGTCCTGATCCAGGAGGTCCTGGAACGGTTTTCCCCTCAGGCGGTTGCCGTGGAAAAGGTTTTCGTTGCTCATAACGTGATGAGCGCCCTGAAATTGGGTGAGAGCCGCGGGGTTGCCCTGCTGGCCGCTTCTTTAAAAGAATTGCCGGTCTATGAATACAGCACACGGGAAATCAAGCAGGCGGTGACCGGTTACGGTCAGGCGGACAAGCCGCAGATTCAAAAAATGGTGCAGAAGATTTTAAAATTGCCGGAGGTGGCGGCCGAAGATGCCTCGGATGCGCTGGCCGTTGCCATCTGCCACGCCCAGTCGGAGAAGATGAGAAAGGCGGTTGCCCGGTCGGTATGATCGCGTCGTTGACAGGCATTTTGAAGGAAAAGGGGTCTTCCGAACTGATTGTCGATGTCGGAGGGGTCGGCTATCGCGTCTTTGTCTCCCTTCAAACCTTCCACCATCTTCCCAACGTAGGCGATCGTGTGACCCTGATGATCCATACCGCGGTCCGGGAGAATGACCTCTCCCTGTATGGTTTTTTAGAGAGTGAGGAAAAAACCCTCTTTCAGAAATTGATCTCCGTCTCAGGGATCGGCCCCCGCTTGGCCATGACGGTCCTTTCCGGCATCGCCTCCCAGGATCTGATTCAGGCGCTTCGGGCGGAGGACTTGGTTCGGCTGACGGCGATCTCCGGCATCGGGAAAAAGACAGCGGAACGGATGATTGTCGAGTTGAAGGATAAACTCATGGAGTTGACGGCGACCCCGATAAAAAGACCTCTGCATGAGGATCTTCTTTCCGCCCTGCTCAATCTGGGCTATAATCGCCCCATTGCCGAGCGAACGCTTTCCCAAATGAAGATCGGTGAGAACATCTCCTTGGAGCATCTGGTCCGTGAGGCGCTGAAGATATTGGCGGAGAATCGCGTATGACCCTGGAGCACCAGCTCTCCCCCGCCCCTCTGGAAGAAGAGAGACAGGTCGAACAGAGCCTCCGCCCGCGTTCCCTCGTCGAGTATATCGGCCAGGACAAGATCAAGGAAAACCTGAAGGTCTTTATCGGGGCGGCCAAAAAAAGAAACGAGGCGCTCGACCATGCCCTCTTCTATGGTCCACCCGGTTTGGGAAAAACATCGCTGGCCTATGTGATCGCCCACGAACTCGGGGTTGGCATCAAGGCGACCTCCGGGCCGGTCATTGAGCGGCCGGGAGACCTGGCGGCGGTCCTGACGAATCTGGAAAACCGTGATGTCCTGTTTATCGACGAGATCCATCGTCTGAACAGCGTCGTGGAAGATGTCCTCTATCCGGCGATGGAGGATTACAAGCTGGATATCCTGGTCGGCCAGGGGCCGTCGGCCAAGACGATTAAACTGGATTTGCCGAAATTCACGCTGATCGGGGCGACCACCCGAGCCGGACTGTTGACCTCCCCGTTACGGGATCGATTCGGAATCACCTGCCGTCTTGATTTTTATCCGCCGGAGGATTTGAAGGTCATCTGCCTCCGTTCGGCCCAGATTCTCAACATGGTTCTTGATCCCCAGGGAGCGGGGGAGATCGCACGCCGCGCCCGGGGAACCCCCCGCATCGCCAACCGGCTCTTGCGCCGAATCCGCGACTTTGCCGAGGTCAAGGGGGACGGAAAAATCACCGCCGCGGTGGCCCACCGGGCCCTCTCTCTCCTGGAAGTGGACGAAATGGGGTTTGACCCGATGGATCGGAAAATCCTCTCCACCTTGATCGACAAGTTTTCCGGAGGACCGGTCGGTATCGAGACACTTTCATCGGCGATCAGCGAGGAAAAGGAGACGATTGAGGATGTTTACGAACCGTTTTTGATTCAGAGCGGCTATCTGAATCGAACCCCCCGGGGGCGGATGGCGACACGACTCGCCTATGAGCATCTGGGACGTCCGCTTCCCGAAATACGGCAGAGGAGTCTGCTCGGATGAAACGTTACCCGCTCTTTCTGGTGGTGATTATTTTGATCGCACTGAATCTTTTCGGGAATCACGGCCTGCTGCGGCTCATCCAACTCAAACAACACGCCAACTCGTTGGGCGCCGCCAATACCGAATTGATGCAGGCCAACTGGCAGTTTGCTCAGGAGATTGAACGACTGAAGGACCCCCCGTATCTGGAACGGCTTATCCGTGAAGAGCGAGGCTACATCCGCGATGGAGAGATGCTCCTTGAAATCCCGAGCTCTCCTTAGTCCTTTTTGATCCCGTATTGTTTGACCTTCTGAAAAAGGGTCGATTTGGCTATCCCCAAGGTGGCCGCCGCCTTCGTCTTGTTCCAGCTGTTTTCCCGGAGCGCCTTGACAATCCCCACCTTTTCGATGGATTCCAGGGAAGAACCGGCCATGTCTTTTCGCGTCGGGAATTGAATCGCCCCCTCTTCAATCACCGAACCGGCCGAGAGGAGCAGCGCCCGAAGCATCGTATTCTTGAGTTCCCGAACATTTCCCTTCCAGTCATGCGCCAGCAATTTTTTCTTCGCGGCCGCCGAGATCGTTTTTTCGCTGCCCGGTTGCAAGGTTTTTAAAAAATGCTCAAGCAGGTCCGGCAGGTCCTCCAATCGCTCGCGGAGCGGCGGCAGATAAATCGGCACTGTGAACAGACGATAAAACAGGTCTTCCCGGAATTTCCCCTCCTCCACCTGCCGCTGCAGATCCCG
>CAYYFU010000031.1:0-11162 GCA_964471095.1 uncultured Pseudomonadota bacterium | reverse complement strand
AGGAGCTTCCCCCCCTTCTTGATGACTCGTCCAAGCTCCTTGATGCAACGATGCGTGTCCCGTTTGAGATAAGGGATCCGGGCCAGGATCCAATCGGTCGATGCTCCTCGAATCGGAAGGGCGTCCCAACGCCCCTTGATCGTGCAGAGATCGGTCGACCCAAGGGAGACGACGATCCGGGCCCCTTTTTCCTTCAGCAAACGACCGACCGATTTGAGTTGGGGAGCACTCTCCAAGGCAACCAAACCGCTCAGGTCCGGGAGCCGCGACCGGATCTCCTGAGTCTCCACAAAGAAGATTGCCTCCGGGAGCGTTCCTTCGGTCCGATCGATCCTACTGGGCTTTTGTAACCGCGCCGAAAATCGCTGCCAGAAACCCATCACCCTCCCCTACACGATCTTTTCGTGCGGAACAACAGTATCTTAAAATCATTTGACTTAAGAAGAAGGGACACGCTACTAAACGGCCTCCCATGAAGTTTTCCCTGGTGAAACCGAATACCTCTCCCCTTGACTTGATCGCCATCGGTCTCTGGAAAGGGCAAAAGGAAACCGCCCTGTTACGCCTTCTGGATCGTCAATGGAACCACAGGGTTTCCACGTTGCTCAAACGAGAAGAGTTTTCGGGAAAAATCGGCGAAGGCAAGCTGATCCAAGGGGACAAGCCGATTCACGCGCTCCTCATCGTGGGACTGGGGGAACCGAATCGGTTTGCAGCAGAGTCGGTTCGCCAGCTGGCGGCCCAGGCGATTCGGACCGGACAGAAGGTCCATGCCAAAAAGGTCGGCATTGAAGAGCCCTCTTTGCCAAAAAATAAAGGAGAGACCCTTCAGGGACTCGCGGAAGGGGCGATTCTGGGGGGCTACAGTTTTGACCTCTATAAATCGAAGGAGAATTTGGGCAAAAAAACGGTTGAGGAGGTGCTGTTGATGACCCTGAAAAATGGGAAACAGCACTCGGATGCTGTCGCACGGGGTCGGGTGATCGCGGAAGCGACCAACCGCGCCCGCGACCTGATCAATAGTCCCGCCTCGGAGATGACCCCGCAACGCATGGTCCAGGAGGCAAAAAAAATCGGCAGGTCCGCGGGCCTGACCGTCCGGATCTTTGACCGCGCGGCCTGTCAGAAAATGGGGATGGGGGGATTTCTGGCAGTTGCCCGGGGGAGTGTCGAACCCCCCTATTTGATTCACCTCACCTATCGTCCCCACGGAAAGGCAAAGAAACGGATCGCCCTGGTGGGCAAAGGGATCACCTTTGACAGCGGCGGACTCTCCCTCAAGACGGCGCAGGGGATGGAGACGATGAAGGATGATATGAGCGGCGCCGCTGCGGTCCTCTCCCTGATGAAGGCGTTGCCGGAGCTTCACGTGCCGATGGAGGTTCATGGGATCGCGGCAGTGACCGAAAACATGCCCTCGGGGAGCGCCAACAAACCGGGGGACGTGGTCCGGACCTTCACCGGAAAGACGATCGAGATCCTGAATACCGATGCCGAGGGACGCCTCACGCTCGCGGATGCGATCCCGTACGCGATCCGACAGAAGCCGGATCTGGTCATCGATCTCGCTACCTTAACCGGCGCCTGTGTTGTTGCCCTGGGTGAGCTCTGCTCCGGCATTATGGGAAATGACCAGGGTCTCATCGATCGGTTGATCAAATCCGGAGAACAGGCGGGCGAAAGAATCTGGCAGCTCCCGCTACTCGACGATTATCGGGAGGAGATCAAGAGCCCGATCGCCGACCTGAAGAACATCGGAGGCAAGGGGGCGGGAACGATCACCGCCAGCCTCTTTCTGGAAGAATTCGTTAAACCGCGCACCC
Source organism: uncultured Pseudomonadota bacterium (assembly GCA_964471095.1). GTDB lineage: Bacteria > UBA10199 > UBA10199 > JACPAL01 > JACPAL01 > CAYYFU01. The sequence continues at coordinate 9,339 of CAYYFU010000031.1, read as the reverse complement.
CCTGGGCCCATGTTGATATTGCCGGCCCTTCCTGGACGGAGAAAGAACTTCCCCTCGCCCCCAAGGGAGGAACCGGCTGTATGGTCAGGACCCTCGCCTATTTCCTCACCGCCGAGGCGAACCGACGTTAAGGGGGCCGACATCCGATACAACAGGGAAGCACCTTTCCTGAATCTTTTTAAAAAATGACGGTGGACCGTTGAAGAATCTGAAAAAAATTTTTCTTCTGGAAACCGGTAGGAAAAATCACCACCTAACTTTTCTTGACGCACCGCAAAATCCCCCATCTGCTTGACGCACTAGATCTTGTGATTTATAAGGTCATCAGATACTATATCCTGTGTATAATGCCGGTATAACCTGTGGATAAGGGCTAGGGGCCAAGGGGGTATTCATGAAGACAGCGCAGCGGCATCAGCCGGAGGTTTCTTCCATCACACTCTCACGTCGCTTTACCCAACAAGGGATCTCCCCCTTTGATGAGGTCCTCTGGGAAAAACGGTCTTCCGTCATTTCGGAACCGGATGGAACGGTTGTCTTCGAGATGCGGGATATTGAGGTCCCAAAAAAATGGTCTCAGCTGGCGACCGATATCATCGTCTCTAAATACTTCCGCAAGGCAGGTGTCCCGGGCACCGGGCATGAGACCTCGGTCCGACAGGTGATCTACCGGGTCGCCCATACCCTCCGGACGGCCGGCGAGGAGGATGGTTATTTTACGACCGTCGAGGATGCCGACATCTTTGAGGCAGAGTTGACCCATCTTCTGCTCACCCAGAAGGGGGCGTTCAACTCCCCGGTCTGGTTTAACTGCGGCCTCCATCATGAATACGGGATCGAGGGAAGCGGCGGTAACTGGTCCTGGAATGCCCAATCGGGCCGGATTGAAGAGACGACGAACGCCTATTCCTCGCCGCAATGCTCCGCCTGTTTTATCCAATCGGTTGACGATGACCTGATGAGTATCTTTGATCTCGCCAAAAACGAGGCGCGCCTTTTTAAATATGGTTCCGGCACCGGGACTAATTTTTCCAAGATCCGCGGTCGTCAGGAAAAACTGTCCGGCGGCGGGACCTCCTCCGGGTTGATGAGCTTTTTGGAGGTTTTGGACAAGGGGGCGGGGGCGACTAAATCAGGAGGGACCACCCGGCGGGCGGCTAAAATGGTCTGCCTCGATATCGACCATCCGGAGGTTGTCGATTTTATTAACTGGAAGGTTCGGGAGGAACGGAAGGCAGGGATCCTGATCCATCAAGGTGGCTTTGATGCCAATTTCAATGGGGAGGCCTACCATACCGTCTCCGGTCAAAACTCCAACAATTCGATCCGGGTGAATGACGATTTCATGAACGCCGTGGGCCGAGGCGATCCGTGGCAGACCACCTTCCGCACCACCGGCAAGGTCTGCGAAACCTACGAAGCCCGCTGGTTGATGCGCCAAATTGCGGAGGCGGCCTGGCACTGCGCCGATCCCGGTGTCCAGTACGATACGACGTTCAACGATTGGCATACTTGCGCCAATACAGGGCGCATCAATGCAACAAACCCATGCTCCGAATATGCATTCCTGGATGATACCGCCTGCAACCTTGCATCGTTGAACCTGATGAAGTTTATCGACGAGCAGGGAAATTTCCGGGTGGAGGACTTCCGGCACGCGGTGCGGATCTTTATCACCGCGATGGAGATCCTCGTTGATTTTGCCTCTTACCCCAACCGGGTCATTGCGCAAAACAGCCACGATTACCGTCCCCTGGGGTTGGGTTACGCCAACTTGGGAACAATGTTGATGACCAGCGGAATCCCGTATGACAGCCCGAAGGGACGGGCGATTGCGGCCGCGATCACCGCAATCATGACGGGGCATGCCTACCGGGTCTCCAGCGAGATTGCGGGGGTCGTTGGACCGTTCCCGGGGTTTGAAAAGAATCGGAATTCAATGCTGAAGGTGATGAACAAGCATCGGGACGCCGCCTATCAGATTGACGCACGGCTTTGCCCTTCCGATCTGCTTCGGGCCGCCCAGGAGGACTGGGATCAGGTCATCAGTCTGGGAGAGAAGTCGGGTTATCGAAATGCCCAGGCCTCGGTCCTCGCTCCCACCGGAACGATCGGTCTGCTGATGGATTGTGATACCACCGGGGTTGAGCCGGAGTTCTCGCTGGTCAAGTGGAAAAAGTTGGCCGGGGGCGGCCATTTCAAAATTATCAATCAGTCGATTCCCCAGGCGTTGCAACACCGAGGATATGCCTCAGAGGATGTCAAAAAGATCCAGGAATATATCCTCGAGAAGGGGACGATTGAAGGGGCCCCCCTGCTGAAGGAAGAACATCTGCCGGTCTTTGACTGCGCCAATCGGTGTGGCGATGGGGTTCGGTTTATCGACCCGATGGGGCATATCCGGATGATGGCGGCCACCCAGCCGTTTATCTCCGGGGCGATCTCCAAGACGGTCAATCTGCCCAATGAAGTGACCGTAGAGGATATCGAAAAGATCTACGTGGAGGGATGGAAGTTGGGGCTTAAGGCGATCGCGCTGTATCGGGACGGCTCCAAACATTCCCAACCTTTGTCCGCCGGCAATAACAAAAAGGCCGATTCCGATAAAGAGGTGGCTGAGGTGGAGGTTCAAAAATCTGAATTCCGCGGGACACGATCTGAACTCCCGGTCAAACGACATGGGTTCACGGTGGAGTGTTCGGTCCGCGGTCACAAGATCTTTCTCCGGACGGGGGAGTATGAAGATGGGAAACTCGGTGAGATCTTCATCGACATGTACAAGGAGGGGGCGGCGTATCGAAGCCTGCTCAATTGCTTCGCGATCGCGATCTCGATCGGCCTTCAGTACGGCGTCCCGTTGGAAAAGTTCGTCAATTCCTTCACCTTCACCCGATTTGAGCCACAGGGGGTAACCGATCATCCCAACATCAAGTTCTGCACCTCGATCCTTGATTTCATCTTCCGGGTCCTCGGGATGGAGTATCTGGGCAGGACCGATTTCGTCCACCTCGCCCCCGCCACGTTGGCGGAGACGGATCAGACGGTCCCAGCCGCTACTTCCGTCGGGGCCGCTGCCGCCGCCGACTTCTCCAGCCAGCCCCGAAGGGGCACCTCCCACGACGTGAGCCCCTCCAACGCAATGACACAGAGTTTGGCGGAGCTGATGGGGGATGCCCCGCTATGCGACCTCTGCGGCCATGTCACGATCCGCAACGGCACCTGCTACAAGTGCATCAATTGCGGTAACTCGATGGGATGCAGCTAAGGCTTAGCTGTTACGATCTTTGATGATGCCCTTGCGGAATTTCTCGTAACCCTCGTTTGCCGCCTCGGGAGAAGAGCGGAGCTGAGCATCAGGGTCAGTGCTAGCGACCATTGAATGTGAATCAGAGGTGGGTATCGGCGGATGGCGTTCGATGTAGTTGGTTTGAAGATCGGTAAAGGTTCTTTCGTATTGAGTCAAATTTTCAATCGCCCGACCCACCTGATCCAGCAGCGGTTTGAAGACCCCATCAAAGAGTGAGTGAAAGGCAAGCATTGATTTCACCTTTAATTATCGACTGTTAAAATACCTCAAGTTGCGTCGAATCACAATCTCTTTTTAACTGTTTGATTTAACTGGATTTTTCTATCCATCTGTCCTAGGGAATCAGCGTGAAACGGGGCAAATTCATTACCTTTGAGGGGGGAGAGGGGGTGGGAAAAACGACCCAGATTAAGCGGCTTGCCGCTTGGCTAAGGCAACGCGGAAGGGAGGTGCTGCTCACCCGGGAACCCGGCGGCACCCTGTTTGCCGATCGGATTCGGGAGATCCTGCTGGATCCGAAGAACCGATCGATCGAGCCGTTATTGGAGCTGCTCCTCTACGAGGTTGCCAGACAGGATCATCTCGCACGGCGGATCCAACCCGCCTTGGCCCGAGGGGACTGGGTCCTCTGTGATCGCTTCACCGATGCCACCCTGGCTTATCAGGGATTTGGGCGTGGACTCCCGCTCCCCTGGATTCGTCACCTGAACCAAATTGTCACCGGCGGGGTGCGACCTGATCTCACCTTTTTCCTCGACCTCCCGGTCAAGACCGGACTCCAGCGGGCCAAAAAAAGAGAAGGTCTTTGGAATCGTCTGGACCGGGAGGCGGTTCATTTTCATCAGAAGGTCAGGCAGGGCTACTTGACACTGGCAAAACAGGAGCGGAGATTCTGCCGAGTCGATACGACCAGGCCCAAAGACCTGGTTTTTGAGGAAATCAAAAGGAGAACCCAAAGGATCCTCTAAATGAACTTTTTGGAAAAAATTTTTGGCGGAGGTTCTATCGCGACCGCCACTCTCCTCTCCGGTCCTCCGGAAAGGATCACCGCCTTGGGTCGGCTCTTTGTTCAGGCCCTCCTCTGTGGAAGATATCCGGGGTGCGGTCACTGTTTGGCCTGTCAAAAATTTTCCCGAGATTCCCATCCTGATTTTCATCTGCTCCAACCGGATAAAGGGAGTCATAAGATTAACCGAATCCGTGAATTGATCGCTCAGACCAGTTTTCGTCCCTTGGAAGGCAACCGGTCGGTGGTATGGATTCAAGAGGCCGAGCTGTTGACCGAGGGGGCCGCCAACGCCCTGTTAAAAACCTTGGAGGAACCTCCCTCCACCCTTGTTTTTTTGCTCACCACCACGACACCGGAAAGGTTATTGGCAACGATTCGATCCCGATGTCAAAAAATATCCCTCGCCTCTCAAGCGGTCCCCACTCAGGAACGGTGGAGAGATTTAAAGACAAGTTGGCGACAAAAGTTTTTTCCTGAGCTTTGTAAAAAAACCGCCTCTCCTTTCAAGATCGCCTCGGAACTCGCGGAATCCTGCCTTCAACAAGGGGAGCCGGAAGAATTCCTCAACTTTTTAGAGATCTGGTGGAGGGATCTGGCGATTTTTCAGGCAACCCAACAGAAAGAGACCCTGCTCCTGGCCGAGGCCGAGGATCTCCCCCCCTATCTGCAACAGAAAACCCCGGAGGCGGTCTTTCAGGGGTTAGACAACATTCTGGAGACCCAGCGGGCGTTGGAGGGGAACGTCCAAAAACAACTTGCGTTGGAACGCCTTTTCTTCCATTTGATGAGTTAAGTTAGCCCATGCCCAAGAAATTTTACATCACGACGGCGATCGACTACGTGAACAACCTCCCGCACCTCGGCACCGCTTATGAAAAGATCGGCGCCGACGCGCTGGCGCGGTTTCATCGCATGAACGGCGAGGGGGTCCACTTTCAGATGGGGAATGACGAACACGCGGCCAACGTCAAAAAAGAGGCAGACCGGCGCTCACTCCCGCCTAAAAAATATTGCGACGGGATGCGGCGGGAATTCGAGAAAATCTGGCGGTCGCTGGAAATTTCCCACGACGATTTTATTCAGACCTCCGAACCGAGACACCATCGCGCCGTTGCCGCCCTCTTCGAAACAATCTTCAAGAGGGGGGATGTTTACAAGGCCCCCTACCAGGGGTGGTATTGCGAATCGTGCGAGGCGTTTTACCTCGAGAAGGATCTGATGGACAGGAAATGCCCAACCCACAAGACGGAACCGCGGTGGCTCGAAGAGGAGAATTACTTCTTCCGCCTCTCGGCCTATCGGGAAAAACTGCTCGATCACTACCGAAGGCATCCGAAATTCATCCTCCCGGAGATCCGGCGCAACGAAGTGGTTCGTGTCGTGGAGGGTGGGCTGCAGGATATCAGCGTCTCCCGTGCCTCCTTTGACTGGGGGATCCCGCTCCCGATCGATTCCTCCCATGTCGTCTATGTCTGGTTCGATGCGCTGATTAATTACCTGACCGCCACCGGGTTCGGTCAGGGGAGGCGGCGGGCCGGCCTGCCGGCCTGGCCGGCCGATCTGCATGTGATCGGCAAGGATATCACCCGGTTTCATTGCGTCATCTGGCCGGCGATGTTGATGAGCGCGGGACTCCCTCTCCCCAAAACCGTCTTTGGACACGGCTTCGTCTCGTTGAAGGGGCAGAAGATGAGCAAGACGCTCGGGAATATTGTAACCCCGCTCGATGTGATCCCCCAGTACGGGGCAGACGCCCTTCGCTATTATCTTCTGCGTGGTTCGTCATTCGGGGCCGACGGCGATTTTACCTGGGACGATTTTATCAAGCGGTACAACAGCGACCTGGCAAACGACCTGGGCAATCTGCTGAATCGAATGCTGGGGATGGCGGATCGCTATTCGGGTCAATCAATCTCGAATCCAAAATTACGGATGGGAGATGGGGGACTGAAGGGGGCAATCGCCGCCGCAGTCAAGATTGTTCGGACTTCCATGGATTATCGGAGGACCGGTGATATCGATTTTCATCGGGCGTTGGAGGCGATCTGGGAGGTAGTCCATGCCGGTAACAAGTTTATAGATGCGTCGGCCCCCTGGGTCCTGCAAAAAGAGGGGAAGCAAAAGGAAATCACCCAAGTTCTCTATTTTACCGCCGATGCCTTACGAAATATTGCGATCCTGATCGCCCCGTTTCTGCCCCATACCTCCAAGCAGATCTGGAAACAGCTGGGATTGGCAAAAAAACTTAAATGGGAAAGGCAGACGTTTAAACAGGTGGCATGGGGGAAGACCCCGGCCGTGAAGGTTACAGCAGGGAAACCGATTTTCCCACGTATCGACCTCACCCCCTCAACTCCCCCTCTCCTTAGTAAGGAGAGGGGGACAGGGGGAGAGGTCCCAAAGGAGACTCTCATGGACCTCGACATCAGTGCTTTTCAGAAACTGGATTTGCGGGTCGCGGAGGTGCGACAGGCAGAAAAGGTGGAGGGGACCGACAAACTGCTGAAACTCCAGATCGACCTGGGGGGAGAGACCCGACAGATCGTCGCCGGGATCGCGCAACATTATTCACCGGAGCAATTAGTCGGGAAGCAGGTGGTGGTCGTCACCAACCTGAAACCGGCAACGATCCGTGGCGTTGAATCTCGTGGGATGCTCCTCGCCGCCTCCAATACCGAAGGACTCTCGATCGTGACACTGGACCGTCCTTTGGCCCCCGGTGCCAAGGTAAAATAGTCAAACTGAAGGCCCCTCCCTCTTTTTTTCCTCCCGGATCGCCTCTAGCTCCATGACCATGACCAAATCGCGGTGACGACCAAGCGACTTTTTACTCTTGATCAGGTCATCCAGCGAAATGAGACGGCACTTCCCCCCGTACATCTCGACCTCCTCGCTGTTTTTCAAAACATCGTAATAACCGCCGACCCCCTCAACATGACTCACGACGTCCAAAATCCCGATATCGGTTTCCAAGTGAAAATCCTGTTTCTGAGAAAGATCTTTGGGGACCTCGAGAAACGACTCTTTTTTATCCGACATGCGGAAACAAGGGTGAAACGGCCTTAAAATTTCCCGGAGCTGCTGGATTTGGTCGGAAGAGTAGAGAATGCAGATGTCGATATCGCGGGTCGTTTGATTGGAGCCGTGCAGGACAGCGGCAAAGCCGCCGACAAGGACAAAATCAACCGGACTATGAATCAACAGCCTGAGAAGGGCTTGTAGGTCTTTCACGTTTCTTGCGGCTCATCTGATGAAGTTCGCTGATCATGTCGATCATTTTCTGGTGTTGGCGGACCCGATCCTCATGCGAAAGACGCAAATTACCCCGAATCAACCAAATATCAACGCCTTGGCGAATCCAGTCCAGATCTTTGAGGTGCTGACTAATCTTTTGCCCCATGTGCCCTAGTGCCTCACCCAAGTGTCTTGGATTTTATCCCCGAGTTTCTTGCTAATCAATAAAAAGTTTCAGCTCTTTTTAAATCCGTACTGATAGACGGGGAGGTTGCCGTTTGACTCGACCACCTCAATGGTATGCCCCGATTGCTCCTCCCACTTGCGAAGCGCCTTTTCCAAGATCGGCTGATTCACCGACCAGAGTTCGGTATGTTCCCCCTCCAGAACGACATCGGAAAAAAGCGTGTATCCGATCGAGAAGGATTGGAAACCGGTCTCGTCCGGCCCTCCCCAGATGATAAACGAGGTCGGTTCCTGGATCTGCAACCGGATCGGATGCTCCGGATCATGGGCGGTTCTTAAAAAACCAACCAGATTGAGTCCCAGCCGGCAGGTCCAGATCGGCTCTTTCAACCCCTTCAGGATCAGCATCAGCTCATCCAAAAAGGTCATCTGGTCCAGCCCCTTCCGTTCGATCCGCTGGGTGGCGTTGTAAGTGATAATCTCCAGGGAATCAGGCAACACGACACCGAAAAAGGCCCTTAAGAAATTGAACACCTGCTCAAAAAACCAGACGTTGGCCTCTTCCGAATTCATTCGGGAGAAATCAAGGTTGGAATGAAAACCCCAGGCCCCGACCACTTGGCCAAAATCGAGCCGTTCTTCTAAGTAATCATCGAGGTCTTTGAGCACGCAACCCCTCCCCCTTCCTTAAAACATCACGTCTTTCACAGATTGCTGCACCAACAAAAAAAGCCCCGATGGGAAAATTCCCCAATAGATCACGGCAAACAGGCAGAGAAAGAGTCCGGTCAAGAGGAGCCGTGATAGCGGTTGAATCGCCTCTCCCCGCCCCTTCTGAAAGTACATCTTCACCACCGGACCTAAATAGTAATAGACGGAGACCAGACTGTTCAAGACAGCGATCACAACCAACCCATAAAGCTTCGCCTGAGTGGCAGCAGAGAAGAGGTAGAATTTCCCGACAAAACCGATCGTCGGTGGGATACCGGTCAGGGAGAAGAGGAAAATCGCCAACAGCGCCGCGAGTACGGAATGGCGCTCCGCCAAAGAGGTGTAATCAAAAATCTCCTCCGGCTCCTGCCACCCCCCCTGCGACCGTCGACCCAGTGCCACCACGACCCCGAAGGCGCCGAGGGTCATAAAGGAATAGGCAAGTAGGTAGAAAACGACTGCGGGCAGTGCGGTTTCAACACGGGAGGAGTCCTGCATGGCCGCCGTCAACCCGACCAGTGCATACCCGGCGTGGGCGATCGAGGAGTAGGCGAGCATCCGCTTGATATTGGTCTGGCTCAACGCCGCGAGATTTCCGACCGTCATCGTCAAGACCGATAAAGTCCAAAGGATCGGAACCCAGGGGATCTCAAGATGACTCACCGCCAGGATAATCCGAAAGATCACCGCAAACCCGCCTGCCTTCACCGCCGAGGCCATCAATCCGGTCACGGGGGTGGGTGCCCCCTCATAAACATCCGGTGACCAAAAATGAAACGGCACCGCGGCAATCTTGAAACCGACGCCGATCAACAGAAAGGCAACGGAAAAAAGCAGCAGCAGAGACTCGGTCTCCTGGGCAGGGGGTCGCCAGGCAGCCAGTTGAATGAAC
>CAYYFU010000030.1:9151-11298 GCA_964471095.1 uncultured Pseudomonadota bacterium | reverse complement strand
ATCCATTTTGTCGGGAGTGGAGGGATCGGCATTAGCGGCATTGCGTAGGTACTGCTCAAGCTGGGGTATAAGGTTTCCGGGTCCGAGCGGATCCGTTCCCCGATCACCGACAGCCTCAAACGGAAAGGGGCACGGGTCATGATCGGTCATGCCTCCCAGCATCTGGGGGAAGCCCAGGTCGTGGTCTCTTCTGCCGCGGTTTCTCGCACCAATCCGGAGATCCGGGAGGCGATCCGCCGCGGGATTCCGGTGATTGCCCGCGCCGAGATGTTGGCGGAACTGATGCGGCTTAAAAGAGGCATCGCGGTGGCCGGGAGTCACGGCAAGACGACCACGACCTCCTTGATTGCGGCGGTTCTGACTCAAGGAGGACTGGATCCGACGATGGTTGTCGGGGGGCGTCTCAAGAGTCTCCGCACCAATGCCCGGTTGGGAAAGGGTGAATTCCTGGTGGCGGAGGCGGATGAGTCGGATGGCTCCTTTCTCCACCTGAATCCGACCATCGCGGTGGTAACCAACATCGACCGGGAGCATCTGGATCACTACCACGACTTTGCCTCCCTGAAGAAGACCTTTGCCGAGTTTGTGCAAAAAATCCCGTTCTACGGTCTCGCGGTGCTTTGCCAGGACCACCCGGTCGTGGCGGAATTGGCCGCAAAATTTAACAAGAGGAAGATCACTTATGGCCTCAACGCTTCCGGTGAACCGCCCGATTGGACCGCCACCTCCATTCGCCGGAACGGATGGGGGCATCAGTTTACGGTCCGTTATCAGGGAAGGCCGGTCAGTTCCCTCGTCTTGTCGCTCCCGGGCCGCCACAACGTTCTGAATAGTCTGGCGGCCATCGCGGTTGCGCAGGAACTCGGGGTTCCGTTTGGTAAAATCCGCAAGGCGTTGGCCCATTTTCGTGGCATCGCCCGTCGCTTCGAAATCATTTGCGAGCGACCGGTGATGATGGTCGATGATTACGGCCATCATCCGGTTGAAATTAAGGCGACCCTCCAGACGGCCCGGGAGCTCTGGCCGCATCGAAAAATTTGGGTCGTCTTCCAGCCCCACCGCTATACCCGGACGCGGCAGCTCCTCGCCGATTTTGGGCCTGCCTTTCGAAGCGCGGACCAGGTGCTGGTGAACGAGATCTACGCAGCCGGTGAGGAACCGATTCGCGGGATCTCCGGGGAGCGACTTGCGAAACAGATTCCCCGGGCTCGTTACCTGCCGGATCTTGATTCGAGTCTCGAGTGTCTTTTGCAATCCGTGAAACGGGGCGATGTGGTGATGACCGTTGGTGCCGGCAATGTCTGGAAGGTCGGAAGGGAGCTGGCCAAACAGTATGGGTCTTTTGAATGAAACGATGAGGGATGAGTTAAAAAAAATGGGAGAGGTTCTCTTTGATGAGCCGATGTCCCGCTACACCTCAATTCGAGTGGGGGGAACGGCGGATGCCCTTGTTTATCCCCAGCGGGTTGAAGAGATCCTGGAGGTGGTCCGGTTTGCCCGGTCGCATCGGCTCCCGGTTTTTGTGCTCGGGGCGGGGAGTAATCTCTTGGTTCGGGACCAGGGGATTCGGGGGATTGTGGTCTCACTGGCGCGCGGTTTTACGATGCTGCGCCGTGAAGAGGAAGCGGTCCTCTTTGTCGAAGCGGGGGTCGGGATCCCCCGATTGGTCGACTTTGCCGCCGAGGAGGGATTGTCGGGGGTGGAAGGGTTGGTCGGCATCCCCGGGAATGTCGGTGGTGCCTTGGTGATGAATGCCGGGACGGCGGAGGGAGAGATCGGTGCGGTGGTCCAATCGGTCAGCTTTATCGACAAGGAGGGGCGGTTGGTTACCTGGCGGCAGGAGCAGATCCGGTACGACTATCGGGAGAGTCATTTTCCAAAAGGGGCGATTTTGTTGTCGACCCGCTTGAGGCTTCAACCCGCCTCTCCCGAGACAGTGAAGGAAAAGGTGCAACGGTTACGGGCCCGACGGATTGAAACACAACCACTTAACGTCCCAAACTTGGGGTCGGTTTTCAAGAATCCCCGCAAGGGGTTTGCCGGTCGGTTGATCGAGGAGTCGGGGTTGAAGGATGTGCGGGTCGGTGGGGCCCGTATTTCGCCCAAACATGCCAACTTCATTGTGAATGAGGGGAGGGCAACCGCCA
>CAYYFU010000030.1:0-9141 GCA_964471095.1 uncultured Pseudomonadota bacterium | reverse complement strand
TGCTGGAACCCGAGGTGCAAATTGTCGGTGAAGGATAAAAAAATAGGGGTGTTGATGGGGGGGCTCTCGAGGGAACGGGAGATTTCGTTCCGCAGCGGTCGTGCAGTCGCCCAGGCGCTCCGGACTCGAGGCTATTCGGTGGCGGAAATCGATGGGAGACGGGATGTGGCGCTCCGTCTGAGGGAGGAGAAGATCGAAGTGGCGGTGGTGATGCTGCATGGACGGTGGGGAGAGGATGGGACGATTCAAGGGCTTCTGGAGATCCAGGGGATCCCCTATACCGGATCGGGTGTCTTGGGGTCCGCCATTGCGATGGACAAGGATCTCACCAAACGATTGGTTCGGGATGCTGGTGGGGTCACGCCCCCCTGGATTTGCATCCCGGCTTCCGAAAGAGGACGACTTTCGACGCCACCGTTTTCCCTTCCCCTGATGGTGAAACCCAACCGAGAGGGATCGACCCTGGGGGCAACGATTGTCAAAAATCTGGCTGCATTTCGGCCCGCTCTTGAACTGGCCGCCTCCTTCGATTCTCAGGTCTTGGTGGAACAATTTCTGACCGGAACGGAGTTAACGGTCGGACTCCTCAACGGCCAACCGCTCCCTGTTTTGGAGATCGTCCCCAAGAGCGGATTTTATGATTACCAGTCAAAGTACACGAAAGGGGCCACCGAATATATTGTGCCGGCACGGATCTCAGAACGTGTGGCTCATCAGGCCCAGGAAATTTCATCCAAGATCTATCAGTGGCTCGGTCTCGATGGTGTCGCGCGCGCCGATTTTATTTTGACGGACCAGCCATCGTTTTTGGAAATCAACACGGTGCCGGGGATGACCGAGACCAGTTTGGTGCCAAAGGCGGCCCAGGCGGCCGGAATCAGTTTTGAAGAACTCTGTGAGCGGATTCTGCAGGGGGCGTCGCTTAAGGTATGAAACGATTTCTTCATCCGAAGATGCTTTGGGGGGGGGCGGGCGTTGCGATCCTGTTCGGGGTCCTGCTGTTGGTGCTGTTGCCGCCGCCCCCGCTGTTTCGATTGGAGGAGATTGTGGTGACCCCTCCGCCGACCCGTCTCACCGAGGAGGCGTTGGTTCAGATGACCGGGGTGAGGCGTGGGGATCATCTCTTGCGCGTCTCCTTAAAGTCGGTCCGGAAAAACCTTCTGGTCTCACCCTGGATCGAGGAGGTCGTCTTGGCGCGGGCCTATCCGGGACGGCTTGTCATTTCTATTGAGGAAGAGGTGCCGGTCGCCCTGGTCCAGTTGGAGGGCCTTTATCTGCTGAACCGGGAAGGGGTCGCTTTTAAAAAGCTGGGGGGAGAGGATCCCAAAAATCTCCCGATCATTACCGGTTTGAAAAAACCAACTCGGAAGGAGTTGAAGGGGTTTGTTCGTCTGATCCAGATCTTTCAGGGAACGGAGGTTTTAAAGTCGGTCGGATTGTCCGAAATCCACTGGGATTCCAAGAAAGGGGTTTCGTTTTTTACGGTTCGTCCGGTGGTGCAGGTCCTGCTGGGGAAACAACGCTTTGAAGAACGGTTGACCCGGTTGGCACGAATCCTTCCTGAACTGGAGGGTCAAAAGAAGCTGCCGGAGTCGATCGATCTGACTTATGAAAAAAGGATTTTTCTAAAACCGAAAGTTTAAAAAGGAGGCATTATGGGCAGAGAGGATAATATCGTGGTGGGACTCGACATCGGGACGACCAAAATCTCCGCGATTGTCGGTCAACTGGTTGACGACGGGGTTGATATCATCGCCGTCGGGACCGCCCCTTCCAAGGGGCTCCGCAAGGGAGTGGTGATTAATATCGAAAGCACCGTTGAATCGATCCGCCGAGCAATCGAAGAGGAGGAGATGATGTGCAACCGGCGGATCGCCTCGGTGTGCACCGGGATTGCCGGGGGGGATATCCGTGGCATCAACAGTCACGGGATTGTCGCCCTGAAGGATCGGGAGGTCCGTTCTTCCGACGTGGAGAGGGTGCTGGATGCGGCCCAGGCGGTGGCAATCCCGCTGGACCGGGAGGTGATCCATGTCATCCCTCAGGAGTTTGTGGTCGATGAACAGGATGGAATCCGGGAGCCGGTGGGGATGTCCGGGGTCCGACTCGAGGCCAAGGTTCATATTGTGACGGCCGCGGTGACTTCGGCGCAGAATATCGTCAAATGTTGTAATCGGGCCGGACTCAATGTTCGGGATATTATTCTGGAACAGCTGGCCTCGGCCGAATCGACCCTGACGCCGGAAGAGAAGGAGATCGGTGTCGCGCTGATTGATATGGGGGGCGGGACAACCGACCTGGCGGTCTTTTCCGGCGGCAGCCTGGTCCATACCGCGGTCTTGTCGATCGGCGGCAACCATATGACGAACGACCTGGCGGTTGGTTTGCGCACCCCGTTTGCGGAGGCGGAAAAAATCAAGTTGCGCTATGGCTGTGCGCTTTCCTCGTTGGTCCAAAAGGAAGAGACGATTGAGGTTCCTTCCTTGGGGGGCGGGACGGACCGGATTTTGTCGCGACAGATCCTCTCCGAGATCATGGAGCCTCGGGTCGAGGAGATCCTGACGTTGATCCGGCAGGAAGTCGTCAAATCGGGTTATGAAGAGATCATCTCCTCCGGTGTCGTGTTGACCGGAGGAAGCACCCTGATGGAAGGGATGCCGGAGATGGCGGAGCAGATCTTTAACCTCCCGATCCGACGTGGGGTGCCGCAAGGGGTGGGAGGGGCGATTGAAGCGGTCAAAAGCCCCCTCTATGCGACGGGGGTTGGGCTGGTCCTTTATGGCAATCGCCCGGAAGGGAACCCCCTCTTTTTGGCCCACGAGGGGAATGTCTACCATCGGGTGAAGGAAAGGATGAAGGAGTGGTTGGAGGAGTTGTTCTAAAAATAAAATTCTAAGGAGGCGACATGTTTGAGCTTGTGGATGAATCGGGGACAGGGACAGTGATCAAGGTGGTTGGCATTGGAGGGGGTGGGGGGAACGCGTTGAGCACCATGATCCAGTCCGGTCTTTCGGGCGTGGAGTTTGTGGCGGCTAATACCGACTCCCAGTCGCTTCGTGGCAATGCGGCATCGGTGAAGCTTCAGTTGGGAAAAGAGCTGACGAAGGGCCTCGGGGCGGGGGCGAATCCGGATATTGGACGGCAGGCGGCGATCGAGAGCGAGGCGGAGATTACCCAACTGTTGCAGGGGTCCGATATGGTTTTTCTGACCGCCGGGTTGGGAGGAGGGACCGGTACCGGGGCGGCACCGGTCTTTGCCCGGATCGCCAAAGAGGTGGGGGCCTTGACGGTGGCGGTCGTGACCAAGCCGTTTGCCTTTGAGGGAAAGAGGCGACTCCGTTATGCCGATCAGGGGTTAGAGGAGTTGCGGGAAACGGTCGATACATTGATCACGATCCCGAACGAAAGACTCTTGTTGCTGGCAGGTAAAGAGATGCCGATGCTCGATGCCTTCCACCGGGCCGACGAGGTCTTGGTGCATGCGGTACGGGGGATTTCGGATCTGATCCTCGTGCCCGGACTCATCAATCTCGATTTTGCCGATGTTCGGACCATCATGGGGGGGAAGGGAATCGCCCTGATGGGGAGTGCGGTGGCGGAGGGGGAGCATCGGGCGATCGATGCGGCAACCCGGGCCATTTCTTCTCCCCTGCTGGAGAATATCTCGATCGTGGGGGCGACCGGAATCCTCATGAACGTGACCGGCAGCAAGGACTTAACCCTCTACGAGGTCAATGAGGCGGCCAAGCTGATTCAAGAAGAGGCGCACCCGGAGGCGAATATCATCTTTGGGGCGGTGATTGATCCCAAGCTCAAGGGGGAGATCCGGGTGACCGTCATTGCGACCGGTTTTGACGCAAATGTGCGGCGGGTTTCCTTTATCCCGTATCAACAACGTCGGATTGAAAAGGAGCCGCCTCCCCCTTCGACCCTTCGAGATGACTCAGGGAGGGTCAAAATCCCCATCAAAACGGACTTGAAGAAAATGCTTTCCGAAATTGGCCCGGAGGCCTATGTAACCGATCCTGAAGGGGATGAGTATGATATCCCGACCTTTTTGAGGAAACATGCGGACTAAAGGCTTTACTCATTCGTGGAAATGGATTAAAAATACCGGAATGGGTGGATGGTTCCTTATCCTCCTTTTCTTTTTTACGGCCTGTGCCACTGCCCCTCGCCATCACGGTCGAGTTGCTGAGGAGGGGACCGTCGCCGGCGACCATTTTTCCGAAATTGAAGCAACCCCTGTCCCCCTGGTGATGAACGACCGGGTCCAGGACTGGATCAACTATTTCCAGGGCCCCAGTCGGGAGCGATTTGAGCGGTATCTCTCCCGTTCCGGTCGTTATATCCCGATGATGAAAAAGATCCTCCGGCAGTACGGTCTCCCCCAGGATCTTGTCTATCTCGCCATGATTGAAAGCGGTTTTAACCCTCACGCCTATTCCCGGGCGCGAGCGACCGGCACCTGGCAATTTATCTATCGGACCGGGCTCCGTTACGGCCTCCGGGTCGACAACTGGATTGACGAACGACGGGATCCGGAAAAATCGACCGTCGCGGCGGCAAAATACCTCAAGGATCTCCACGACCAGTTTAACGACTGGTATTTGGCGGCGGCCGGTTACAACGCCGGCGAGGGGAAGATCCATCGCGCGATCAAGAAATATCGAACGGAGGATTTTTGGGAGATGTCCCAGCCCCGGTATTTGCGGCGGGAGACGAAAGAGTATGTTCCGAAATTGATTGCGGCGGCCCTGATCAGCAAGGATCCCAAGAAATATGGATTTGGCAAGGTCCGTTATGAGGAGCCGATCGAGTTTGATGAGATCGCGATTGAATCGCCGATCGATCTTCGGGTGGCCGCCCAGTGTGCCGACGTGACGTATGAGGATTTGAAGAAGCTCAACCCGGAACTCCTCCATTGGGTCACGCCGCCCCATTACCCCTCTTATCAGTTAAAGATCCCCAAAGGAACTGCGGGGGATTTTCAAGCCCGGTACGATTTGCTGACGCCGGAGGAGAGGATTGCCAAGTCGATCTACGAGGCAAAACCGGGGGAGACGATCAAAACCGTGGCGAATCGCCATGGATTCCCGGTCAATTTCTTCGCCGCCCTGAACGGGGTCTCCCCGTCGGTTCATCTGGCCAAGGGGCAAAGGGTGATCATCCCCCATGAACCACCCGTGGGAGAGAGATTTCGGGAGCGGGTTTTCGAAAGGAGGCATCGGCGTGCCGTCGGTTCCGGGACCGTTGCCTATCGGGTCCGGCCCGGAGACAATCTTCACCGGATCAGCCGTCGGTTGGGGGTCCGTTCGAACCAACTCCGTCAGCTGAATCCTGACGTCGATTGGCAGCGGCTTCGTTATGGGACGACCCTTCGGTTGGTCTCTTCCGAACATCGTGTTGCCAAACCGGTGGTCAAGGTTGAGCCTGCGGCGGTCACGACGACAACGGCTGAGGGAGATCCTTTCATTGTTCACACGATCCAGTCGGGTGAAACCCTTTGGGAGATTGCCCAACGCTACAACGTCTCTGTCAAAGAGATCAAAACCTGGAACCAGATTTCTCACCATCGACGCCTGCAACCCGGTCAGTCTTTAAAGATACGTGTCCCGACGGTTGCCAAGGCCAGCAACGCTTAAAATCCGTATGCGACGATTCCGACTCCTCTCTCTTTTCGTTGGACTCCTTTTTTTCTCAATTTCGACCGGGACGGCTGAATCTCCCAGCCTGCCGATCGAACAAAGTCAAAACGGGGATATTATCTCCGAAGGGGGGTATGACGGGCATGCAATCTGGGCCAAACTCATCGGCGTGCTTCCAGCCCCGCCGGAAATTGTTTGGCAACTCTTTATCGACTCAGATGCCTGGAACCGGTACGATATCCCGCGTTTGATTGAAAGTCGGTTGGTTTCTGCCGAAATCACTGAGGCCTGTCGGGATTTTCACCAAGTCGGGAAGTTTTACAAGGTTCTCGGGGAACAGCATTTTTCTATCACCCCGATCAGGCGCGTCGGGGGAAAATGGATCCACTATGCCTTTCAATATTATAACGTCCCCTGGCCGGTGGCCAACCGCTGGATGATTGTCGAGACGGTGGATGATGAAACCCGGCGGGTTGAGGGGATTTATTCATCCCGGATGCACCAAGTCGCCGGCAACCTCCGGACATTGGAGGCGACCCTTCTGTTGAAGCCTTATGGGGTCGGTTCCAAAAAGACGCTGATGGAATATTGGGTCAAGACCGATCCAGGCTCTCATGTCCCCCGGTTTTTGATGCGCTGGGGGATCAAGAAGATCCTGCCCCAGGTCATTTTTTCCCTTCGCCAGGAGGCGCGGAGACGCTACCCTCCGCCGGGTGCTGCCGGAAAATCTCCCAACTCTTCAGGTAATTGAGCGCGATCTCCTTTTGAAAATCGTCCTCCCCCTTGGCCGGTGGTTTGCTTTGTTTGAGTCCCTTGTTCGGCTTCTTTTCCTTTTCAGATTCGAGGTGACCGCTTAAATCTCGTTCCCGGACGAACCGTTCCCGAAGCTTGATCGCTTCCGCCTGGGCACGGCTTTCTACCACGATATCCGGTTGGATCCCCTCGGCCTGGATCGACCGGCCGGACGGGGTGTAGTAGCGGGCCACGGTTAATTTCAAGGCGGCCCCTTGCCCCAATTCATAGATCGTTTGGACGGATCCTTTACCGAAGGTGGGTGTTCCGAGCAGGATCGCCCGCTTGTGATCCTGAAACGCCCCGGCAACGATCTCTGCTGCGGAGGCACTCCCTCCATTGACCAGAACGATGATCGGGAACGAAGGTTCATTCCCGTCATCCCGGGCCTCCCGCTTGTCGATCTCCTTTTCCCGGCTCATCGTGCTGACGATGGTCCCCTCTTTCAGAAAGGTATCGGTCACGGAGATCGCTTCGTCCAGCAACCCGCCCGCATTGTTTCTCAAATCGAGGACCAGTCCCTGCAGGGGGAATTTTGACTCGGCTTTCAACTTGCGGAGGAGTTTGGTCAGTTCCGAATGGGTCCCCTCCTGGAAGGAAATAATCCGGATGTAACCGTAACGGCCTTCCAGGCGTTCCGAACGGACACTCTGGATCCGAATCATATCGCGGGTCAGGGTGACGTCGAACGGTTCCTTCAGCCCCTCGCGAGAAATCGTGAGCTGGATCTTGGTCCCTTTTCGTCCCCGCATGCTGCGAACCGCGTCGGTCAGGGAGATCTCTTTGGCCGCCTTGCCGTCGATCTTGAGGATCCGGTCTCCCTCCCGGATTCCGGCCCGATCGGCAGGACTCCCCTCAATCGGGGAAATGACCGTCAATAGATTATCTTTGAGGGTGATTTCCAGGCCGACCCCGCCAAATCTCCCCTCGGTATCAACCTTGAGTTCCTCATAGAAATCGGCTGGGAGAAAGGCGGAGTGGGGGTCCAGCGTCGCCAGCATCCCGCGGATCGCTCCATACAGCAGTTCCTTTTCATCCACTTTTTCAACGTAGTCGCTTTGCACGAAATTCAGGACCCGCGTGAAGAGATCCAGGTTTCGGTAAAGTTCCTGATTCTCTTTCTTGATCTCATCGGCAATCGATGTCGCGGCAGCGAACAAAAGGACGAGAAGAAAAACTTTCCCCCATTTCATGGGGAAGAACTCTGCCATTCCTTGGATAAAAAGTATAGTCAGAACTTGCCTTTTTGCTGCAGGGTCAGTACAAGCGGCCCGTGGCACCCAACGACCTTTCAGAACTGGCCAGGCTGGTCCGATACTACTGTCTGGTTTCCACGACCGAGGCGGGGTCGGGTCATCCCTCGTCCTCCCTGTCGGCGGCTGATTTGATGGCCACGCTATTTTTCCGTTATTTTAAGGCAGACCTCAAAAATCCACGGCATCCGAATAATGATCGGCTGATCTTTTCCAAGGGCCACGCGGCGCCGCTCCTGTTCGCCCTGTATGCGGCGGCCGGTCTGTTGACACCGGACGAGATCAAGCGGCTCCGGCGTTTTGACAGCCCGTTGGAAGGACATCCGACGCCCCGCTTCCCCTATGCGGAGGCGGCGACCGGGAGCCTCGGGCAAGGGCTCTCCATCGGGGTCGGGATGGCGCTCAACGCCAAATATCTGGACAAACTCCCGTACCGGACCTTTGTCCTCCTGGGGGACGGCGAGATGGCGGAGGGGTCGGTCTGGGAGGCGGCCGAGATCGCCTCTTACTATCAGTTAGACAACCTGGTCGCCCTGGTTGACGTCAACCGGATGGGACAGAGCCAGGAGACGATGGTCGGTCATCACACCAAGGTTTATGCCGACCGTTTGCAATCCTTTGGTTGGGAGGTCGTGGAGGTTGACGGGCATTCGATCCCGAAAATCTCGGAAGTTTTTGAGAAGATGCTGGCCGTCGCTGACGGCCGTCCTAAGGCGATTGTGGCACGAACCCTGAAGGGGAAGGGGATCTCCTTTTTGGAGGATAAACCGGGCTGGCATGGCAAGGCGCTTTCCCGGGACGATCTGGAAAAGGGGATGAAAGAGATCGGTCCGGTCGACGTCAAAAAAATCGGGGGGGTGGCAAAACCGGAAGATCGACAACCGGTCGTGCAGGCTCAAAAGAAGGTTTCAGCCCCCGTCTATGCAGTCGGGGAATCGATCGCGACCCGCAAGGCTTATGGCTTGGCCCTCGCACGGTTGGTCGAGGCGTATCCCGAAGTTGTTGCCCTGGATGGGGATACCAAAAATTCAACCTTTGCCGAGATTGTGGCGCAGAAGTTTCCGGGGCATTTCTTCGAAATGTTCATTGCCGAGCAGAATATGACCGGCGTGGCGGTCGGTCTCGCCCAGCGGGGGAAAATCCCGTTTGTTTCTACCTTTGCCGCCTTTCTGACCCGCACGTTTGACCAGATCCGGATGGCGGCGGTTTCCGGAGCCAACATCAAGCTTGTCGGTTCCCACGCCGGTGTCTCGATCGGCGAGGATGGGCCATCCCAAATGGGGTTGGAAGACTTGGCGATGTTTCGGGCGATTCATGGCAGCACTGTCCTCTATCCTGCCGATGCGGTTGCCACGGAATATCTCGTCCAAGAGATGATTCGTCATCCCGGAATCAGCTATCTGCGGACTAACCGACCCGCGACACCGGTCTTGTATTCTGCGGCAGAA
>CAYYFU010000029.1:0-11380 GCA_964471095.1 uncultured Pseudomonadota bacterium | reverse complement strand
CGAACTTAAGGCGAAGCTAGAAAAACTGGGGGATGTCAATCTGGGGGCGATCCCCGAATATGAGGAACTTCGAGAACGACAAACCTTCCTGTCGGCCCAGATCAAGGATCTGGAGGAATCGCTCGACTCCCTGAAAAAGGCGATCCAAAAAATCAATCTGACCACGCGCCAGCGGTTTGAAGAGACCTTTGCCCTGGTGAATGAGCGCTTCCGGTCCCTCTTCCCGCGCCTGTTCCGGGGCGGCCGGGCGGAACTCCGCCTGACCGCGGGGGAGGATATGATGAACACCGGGGTCGATCTTTTTGTCCAACCTCCGGGGAAAAAACTGGCCCATGTCGGTCTCCTCTCCGGCGGGGAGAAGGCGATGAGCGCCGTGTCGTTTATCTTCTCCATCTTTTTAGTCAAACCTTCTCCGTTCTGCATTTTGGATGAGGTCGATGCCCCGTTGGATGATGCCAATGTCGATCGGTTCCACAGGCTCCTCGCCGAGATGCTTCCCCGTTCCCAATTTATCCTGATCACCCACAACCGGCGCACCATGGAGCAGTGCCACCGACTCTACGGCGTCACCATGGAAGAGGCCGGGATCTCAAAATTAGTTTCCGTACGCCTCACCGAATCACTTCCTCTCGCTTCCTAAAAATGATACCGTAGGACTGACATGGAATCCTTTTCGGGGTTGGCCTTTTTGGGGGCGCTGGCGATCTTCATGTACGGGATCCGGCTCTCCCGGATGGGGGTCCAGCTCCTGGCGGGGGATCGACTCCGCTCGCTGGTGACTCGACTCACAGACCGTCGTCTGACGGCCGTCGGGATCGGGATCCTGACGACGCTGATCCTGCAGAGTTCGACCGCCACCACCGTGATGCTGGTCGGATTTGCGGCGACCGGGGCGATCACGCTGGTCCAGGCGATGGGGGTGATCCTCGGTGCGGATATCGGCACGACCTTTGTGGTGGTCCTGCTGACGGTGCGGGGGATTGCGGACTATGCCCTGCTCCTGCTCGTCGCGGGTGTCCTGCTGGAGATCCTCTCCCGGCGAAAAAAGACACGGTACATCAGCATGGTCCTGCTGGGATTCGGCCTGGTTTTTTTCGGGATGCAACTGATGATCCGGGCGACCGCCCCCCTGGCCGGGAGCTCGCTGCTGGCCGAGATTTTCGCGTTGCTGGGTCAAAATGTTGGCTATGGTTTTTTCGCAGCCCTAGTGTTCACGGCCCTCGTGCAGAACAGCGCCACCACGCTGGGCCTGTTGATCGGTTGTTCGTTTTCCGGCCTGCTGACCGTGACGGAGGCGATCCCGTTCGTGTTGGGGGCGAATGTCGGGACTTGTGTCGCCTCCATTCTGAATTCGTTCACGGGGGGTATCGCGGCAAAGCGGGTGGCTGCGGCCCATCTCTTTTTCAAGCTCAGCGGGGCCCTGATCGCACTGGCGTTGATCGAGCCGTTTTCAGCCATGATCCTCCAGGTTTGCTCCTGGCTCCCGGGTCTTGAGTCGGCCCACCCCTCGCAGATCGCGCTGGCCCATGTCGGTTTTAATCTGACCCTCTCCCTCTTCTTTCTTCCGTTCATCGGACCGGGGGCCCGGCTGATCCAGAAGTTGATTCCGGAGTCGTATCAGCCGGAACCGGACCGGTTCCGGACCAAGTACCTTGATGACCAATCGATGGAGACGCCGGCCATTGCCCTTGCGAATGCGAAGAGCGAGATCCTCCGGATGGCCGAAATCACCTTTGAAATGTTCCGGCAACTGATTATGGTTTTTGAAAAGGACGATCCGGACCTGCTGGGACATCTGGAAGAGGAGGATGACAAGGTTGACTACCTGAATCGTGAGATCAAATTTTATCTCGCCCGTCTCTCCCAGGAGGCGCTCAATCCGGACCAGGGGAAGATGCAGTTGAACTTTATCGCGATGATCAGCGACTTGGAAGAGATCGGCGATATCATCAACAAAAACATTCTGGAACTTGCCACCAAGAAAATCACCAAGGGGCGCCATTTTTCCGAGTCGGGATGGAAGGAGATCCGGGAGATGCATGCCAAGGTTTTGGAAAATTTTCAGTTGGCGATTGCGACCCTGGCCTCAGAGGATGAATCGATTGCCCGCAAACTGATGCGGCATGAGAAGCATCTCGATGAGATGGAGGATCGTTATCGGGAGGCCCATCTGCAGCGCCTCCACAAGGGGATGAAGGAGGCGATTGAGACCAGCTCCATCCACCTGGACCTCTTGTCCAACTTTCGGAGGATCAACGCCAAACTGTTGGAAATTGTCACCGCGGCCCTTCCAGGCAAGGATCTGAGGGAATAATGAGATTATGGGAGGAACGGCAGGAGCGAGCAGCCTCCTCCGCCACCGCTGGCGTCCCCACCACCACCGGTCGTTGTAATGTTGGGACCTCCGCCATTTCCAGGGGAGTCGATTGACCTATCGTTTCCTCCATCCTGCGGAGGGTTAACGATCACCTGTGCCGGTGGTGCCGCCTCTTCGGGGGGAGGCGTCACGGCTGGTTGGGCCACGGATTGGGCCAGGATGTTGACGGTCTTTTCGTTGTTGGCAAGATTCGGGTCGTAGAGGGTGCTCGAGATGCTCGCGCTGCCGGCCAGGGTCTCCGGGGCGTCCTCTTCAACATAAACGGTGATGCTGGTCGTTACGGTGGCTGCAGGATCCAGGGGACCGAGATTGCAGGAGACCTCCCGGCTTCCTTCATTGTAACTGCAGCCGGCCTGCGGTTCCGCACCGACCCAGGTGACTCCTAAAGGCAAGGGGCTGACGAACGTCACCGGGGGGGCCGCCTCAGGCCCCCGATTCAAAACGGAAAAGTCAAAGGTGAACTCCTGACCGCGGGTCGCGCTGAGTCCGGAGGTGTCGCCCGAAAGGACCAGCTCCGCCGCCTCACTGACCAGATACCGTGCCACTGCAAGGCCCACGGTGCTTGTCGTCTGTCGGGAGTAGCCGGCGGCGACAATCCGGCCGACCGGATCCAGTGTCACGGCATAGGCCTGGTCATCACCGGGACCGATCGGGAAGACGGCCATCCCGTCGTCGGCAAAGGTGGTGTCCAGGGCCAGTCCACCCGGCGAATCCTGAAACCGGGCAACGGTGAAGTCGAGGTTCGTGCCGTTGTGGTAGTAGAGGGTGGTTACAAAGCTTCCATCTGGTTGGGGGGCGAGCCCAAAGAAACCTTCGGTTGACCCGGCTGGGCTCAGATCAAAATCGACTATGGTAAAGCTGGGGTCGAGGATCGTTGCGTCACTGCCAGTGCTCAGGTAGCGGACCACCCTGAGAGACGGTGTACCGCCTGGAGGTGTCCAAGCCCCAAACGCGATGATCTTTCCGCTGGGAAGACGGATCGAGGCCGCTGAGATCGACTCCGTTCCTCCAAAATCGG
The DNA here is from genome assembly GCA_964471095.1 of uncultured Pseudomonadota bacterium. GTDB lineage: Bacteria > UBA10199 > UBA10199 > JACPAL01 > JACPAL01 > CAYYFU01. Next base: position 7,985 of record CAYYFU010000029.1, on the reverse strand, counting down.
TCAGGACGATCCCGTCGCCGCCAAAACTGGAGTCAAGATCTCCCGTGGTGGTGTAACGGACCAGGGTGAAGTCGTTATCCGTCGCCGCGGGGTGGATCTGACGAGACGCCCCAAAGAGTACCGGCTTGTTATCCGGCTGGAGCAGCATGCCGGAGACGGTCGCTGACTCACCGACGTCGGTGGTGACCTTTCCGTCCCCCGAAAAGGTTGTATCCAGGATCTCGGTGTCGTCTATCCCGCTGGAATCATAACGGGCGACGGCAAATCTATCGGGCGTCGAGGAGCCCCCCGCAACAATCCTTCCGCTGGCGTCGATTGCGAGGCCGTGAACCGAGTCATTCGTCCCCATATCGGTTATGACGAGTCCATCCCCCCCGAAGTCGTTGTCCAGAATGCCATTGGGGCTCAATCGGGCCAGGGCAAAATTTCTCCGATTGGATGACGGTACTGTTGGGTCGGTTTGGTTGGTTTCACCCCCCACGACAATCTTGCCATCCGGTTGACGGACCATCGCCCGGAGCAGTTCGTAACGGTCGGGACCAAAATCGATGATCACCCTCCCCTGGTCCCCAAAGGTTGTGTCAGCGGTACCGTCGGCGTTGAACTGCCAGAGGGTCATCCGAGAGAGACCAAACGAGGGGGAGGGATCGGTATCGCTGTATCCCCCGACCAGGATCTTTCCGTCCGGTAAAACCAAGATCGCCCTTCCGGAGTCCATTTGATTGAGGGGCGGGGGGGTTACGATACCATCTTCGGAGAAGCTTGGGTCGAGATCCCCGGCGCCCGCCAGACAGACCGACGGGAGGAACAGGAGGAAGCCGATGAGGAGACGACGGCAGGTCATAAAGATCATCTCTAGACTTCACGCAAGTTCGATTCCTTCAGACGCAAAGGCGTAACCTGTCGATGCGGCTCACTTTCTTTAGCTTTGGCCGCTGAAAATCTGTTATCAAAACGATAATTTTATCATTTTGATTCTCATTTTGATAAACTGGAAGGCCTCTTACTGGGTGGCGGTGAAGGTCCCGGAAACGCTGTCCGAAGCGAGATCGTTTGCCTCGATCTTGGTGATCACATCCGAGGCGCTCGTGGTGTCTGCCCCGGTCTCCGAGAGGTTCGCGATGCTCAATCCATAGATGGTGAATCGGTAGGTGTGGGTCTCCCCGGTCGGAGGGCAGGGGCCGTCGTAGCCACGTGTGTTGTTGTAATTCACGGCAAAATTCGATTGGGCGAAGTCGGCCTCGTCATCCACGGAGGTGGTTGAAGACGAGATGTCGAACAGCACCATATGGGTGGTGTCGGGATCGGTCGAGGTATCGACCATGGTGATCGCAAAGCTCAAGGTGCCGCTGGGCGGGTTTGTCCAGGAGAGGGTCGGCAGTTCGTCACTCCCGCCGGTATCGTCACAGGCAAACTCCACGGGAATCGCGCTGCCGGCGTCAAACCCCCCGGAGGAGGCCGCACTGGTCAGGGTAAAGGCGGTCTCGCTGTCGTCATCCGTCGGCGTGTTGCCGCATTTCCCCCCGACCGAACCACCGAAGGTGAGCAGGGTAAGCAACATCAGGGAAATTGCCCCTTTACCCCAGGAGATTAATCTCATAAGGAACTCCCCTAGCAAAAGGGATGAAAAAAATCTACCGCTTTTCTTCGATCGATTCCACCAATGCCGAGGCAATTCGCTGGGCGAGGAAGGGCGGGGAAGAGGCGATTTTCGTGGCGGAGCAACAGACCGCCGGCCGGGGGCGGGAGGGGAGGCAGTGGGAGTCGCCGCCGGGAAATCTTTATGTCTCGTTTTTGTTGAGGCCGCCATTACCACCGGTCGATCTGGTGCCGATGACGCAACTTGTTGCTGTAGTGGTAAAAGCGCTATTGGAGGACCTCATCCCCCATCCCCCTCTCCTTGATCAAGGAGAGGGGGGGCGGGGGGGCGAGGTCGTCATCAAGCCCCCGAACGACATCCTCTGGAACGGCCGGAAGGTCTGCGGGATCCTCTGTGAGATGTCGTCGCAGGGAGAGAAGACCGGCTGGGTTGTCGTTGGAATCGGACTCAATGTCAACGCCGGTCCGGAGGACTTTTCATCGGAGGTTCGGGAGACGGCGACCTCGCTCAAGACTGCCTTGGGGAGGGAATTTGACCGGGAGAAAATATTGGGAGATTTGGTGATTGCGATGGAGCGGTGGTATGAGAATTTTCGTCGTTGATATCGGCAACTCGAACGCCGTTCTCGGCCTGTTTGAGGGGAACCGCCTCCGGTGGCACCGCCGTTTTGGGACCGCCAAGATCCTCTCGCTCGTGAAGAAAATCCGGCTCAAAAGAGTGAATGGGGTCGCGGTGGCGAGTGTGGTGCCGTCGCTTGATCGACCGTTGAAAAAAATCCTCAAGAAAAAGTTTGGGGTTACGCCGCTGTTTGTCTCATCGAAGATTAAATTGCCGATCCGGCTCAAGGTCAAGAAACCGTCGCAGGTCGGTGCCGACCGGATCGCCAACGCCTCGGCTGTTTTTCGCCCCACTTTGAAAAAGGGGGGGCGGGGGGGATTTATTATTGTTGATTTCGGGACCGCGACCACCTTTGATCTGATTTCGGGAAAGGGGGAATACCTCGGGGGACCGATCGCCCCGGGGATCGGGATCGCGAATGCCGCGCTTCACGAAAAGACCGCCAAACTGCCGCTGGTCAAGATTGGCAGGCCGCGGCGGGTGATTGGCAAAGAGACCCGCGAGTGCATCCAATCCGGCGTCCTTTACGGCTATGCCGGGCTGGTCGAGGGGCTGATCGCCCGGATCAAGAAGGAGTACGGCCGCCCGATCCGGGTGATCGCCACCGGCGGCCTTGCCCCGTTGATTCTGCCCCACTGTTGCTCGATCAGGGGGGCAGATCCTTTCTTGACCCTCGAGGGGCTTAAGATTATCTACAAACTTCATGCCTAAAGAAATTGCCAAGCAATACGAACCCCATGAGGTCGAAAAAAAGTGGTCCGACTTCTGGTTAAAGAAGCAATTTTTTCACGCCGAGGCGACCTCCAAAAAACCGCCGTTTTGCATGGTGATCCCGCCCCCCAACGTGACCGGCTCGCTCCATATGGGGCATGCCCTGAACAACACCCTGCAAGACATCCTTGCCCGTTATAAAAGGATGCAGGGGTTCAACGTCCTCTGGCTCCCCGGCACCGACCATGCCGGGATCGCGACGCAAAACGTCGTGGAACGGGAACTGAAGAAGGAGGGGAAGAGGCGTCAGGATCTGGGCCGCGAAAAATTCATCGAACGGGTCTGGAACTGGAAGGAACAACATGGGAATCAGATCATCCATCAACTCAAACGCCTCGGGGCGTCATCTGATTGGGCGCGCGAGCGGTTCACGATGGACGAGGGGCTTTCGCGTGCGGTCCGCGAGGCGTTCGTCAAGCTGTACGAAGAGAAGCTGATCTATCGTGATCTCTACCTGATCAACTGGTGTCCCCGGTGCCACACGGCGCTCTCCGACCTGGAGGTCGAGCATCAGGAGGTCGAGGGGAGTTTGTGGTTTATCAAATATGGTCCCCTGACCGTCGCAACCACCCGTCCCGAAACGATGCTCGGCGATACCGCGGTCGCGGTTCACCCGGATGACGATCGTTACCGAAATTGGGTCGGAAAGAAGGTTGTTCTGCCGCTGGCAGGTCGCGAGATCCCGGTCATTGCCGACCCCCGGGTGGAGAGGGAGTTCGGTACCGGGGCGGTGAAGGTGACGCCGGCCCATGACTTCAATGACTTTATCCTGGGGAACGACCACAAACTCCCGCGGATCAACCTCTTCACGGAAGCGGGCAAGATGAACGAAAACGGACTCCAGTTTCAGGGGCTCGATCGTTTTGAGTGCCGGAAGAGGATTGTCGAGGAGCTGGAGCAGAAGGGGTTTTTGGAAAAAATCGAGAGGCACAAACTTTCGGTCGGTCACTGCTACCGGTGCAAGACAGTCGTCGAGCCGTATCTCTCCCTGCAGTGGTTTGTAAAGGTGAAACCACTGGCCGAGCAGGCGTTGGAGGCGGTCCGAAAGGGAAAGACAAAATTTTTCCCGCCGAACTGGACCAAGACCTACGAGAACTGGATGGAGAATATCAAGGATTGGTGCATCTCCCGCCAGCTCTGGTGGGGGCATCGGATCCCGGTTTGGTATGACAAGGATGGGAAAGGGCATGCCTTGCGAGAAGATCCTTCAGAGGAGCAGGTCAGGAAGCTGGGGCTGAAGCAAGACCCTGACGTCCTCGATACCTGGTTCTCTGCGGCCCTCTGGCCGTTCTCCACGCTCGGCTGGCCGGACAAGTCCCCGGAGCTCAAAACCTTTTATCCGACGTCGGTCCTGATCACCGGTTTTGATATCATCTTCTTTTGGGTCGCCCGGATGGAGATGATGGGGCTCAAATTCATGGGGGAGGTTCCCTTCAAGGATGTCTACATCCATGCCCTGGTCCGGGATGCCGAGGGGCAGAAGATGAGCAAGTCGAAGGGGAACGTGATTGACCCGCTGACGATCATGGACAAGTTCGGCACCGATGCCTTTCGTTTCACGCTGGCGGTGCTGGCGGCACCGGGCCGGGACGTGAAGCTCTCCGAACCGGTGATCGAGGGGTATCGGAATTTTTGCAATAAAATTTGGAATGCGGCGAGGTTTTTTCTCACCTCACCCCCCGTCCCCCTCTCCTTAACAAAGAGAGGGGGAGTTGAGGGAGAGGGGAGTCCCTACGACGAATGGATCCTGTCTCAATGGCACCAAACGCTTGCTAAAGTTACGGAGGGTCTGGAGGGGTATCGTTTCGACGAGGCGGCGAAACAACTCTACCGGTTCTTCTGGCATTCCTTCTGCGACTGGTATCTCGAGTTTTCCAAGATTCGGCCGAACCGGACGGTCTTTCAGCAGGTCTTGGCGGAGGCGCTCCGCGCCCTCCATCCGTTCATGCCGTTCATTACCGAAGAGGTGCATGCCGTCTTGTCGGGGGAGGGGAAATCACTCGAGGAACTGGCCTATCCGGAGCCCCGGGGTGAGTTCACTTCTCCGCCGCAGGTCTCGCGGATGATTGAATTGGTGACGGCGATCCGGGCGATTCGAGGGGAGAATGCAATCCCGGTCACGGCTGTTCTTGTCCCGCGGCTTCGGATCCAGGACAACGGGGAGCGGAAATGGTTCGAGGGGGAGGTGGAGGTGATCGAACGGCTGACACGGTCGAAGGGGATCAGGTTTCTTGAGGCCAAACCGGTCGCAAAAAAAATGGCCCACTATCCGCTGGGCGGGGTGGATATTTATGTCCCGTTGGAGGGGCTGGTCGATCTCGATCTGGAGAAGAAGCGGTTGGAGAAGGAGATCCAGAAACTGAAGGCAGATCAGCTCCGGCGCGACAACAAGCTCGCTGACCAAGGGTTTATCACCCATGCCGATCCGGAGGTGGTTCAGGCAGAACGGGATCAATTTCGAATCAACCAGGGAAAATTGGAGCGCCTCGAGGAGACCTTTAAGGGTTTATAATCGAGGGTTGCACTAATATACATTCAAGTGTATATTAAAACCATGGCTCATAATATACAGATTTCTATACAGCCAGAACTCCTGGCCCAGGTGGATCAAACGGTCAAGAAGGTGGGAAAAAACCGTTCCGCCTTTATCGCGGAGGCGCTCCGTTCCTACTTAAATCTCCTCAAAACCCGCTGGCTGGAAAAACAGCATATTCAGGGGTATCGGCAGGGCCCGGCGGTTCCGGAAGAATTCGACATTTGGTCCAAGGAACAGGTATGGCCCGATCGGTGAGACGGGGAGAAATCTGGCTCTATCAGTTTAAGCAGCCCGACAAGACGCGCCCCGTCCTGATTTTGACCAGAAACAGTATCCTACCGTATCTTCATGAAGCAACCGTCGCCCCGATTACGTCAACCATTCGCGGCATCCCGACGGAGATCCTTGTCGGAACGGAAGAGGGGCTTAAAAAAGAGTCGGCGATTAATCTGGATCATCTTCAGACCGTTGCGAGCCAAAACTTGACGACCTTTATCGGAACCGTCTCGAACGAAAAAATGCAGGCGGTTCTGGAGGCGCTGCTCTTTGCGCTGGGGTTCAAATAATGCCCGACCAGATACAGACACTGATTGAGATCGCCCTCCAAGAGGATATCGGCACCGGCGATATCACGACGGAGGCGCTATTTGGGGGAGAGGGGATCGAGAAAACCGGCACCATTGTTGCCAAACAGGACTTGATTCTGGCCGGGATGGAGATTGCTCGGAGGGTTTTTGCAACGGTCGATAACCATCTACGCTGGGAACGATACTTCGAAGACGGTGCCGTCGTGAAACAAGGACAGAAGGTGGCCGAGGTCACGGGACGGTTTGATTCGATCCTAAAAGGAGAGAGGGTTGCTTTGAATTTCCTCCAGCATCTCTCCGGGATCGCAACCACCACCCGTCAATTTGTCGACAAGATCAAAAAATATCCGGTTCAAATCCTTGATACCCGAAAAACAACCCCCGGCATGCGGGCGCTGGAGAAACATGCGGTCCGGATGGGGGGCGGGAAGAACCACCGGCTCGGTCTCTACGACCGGTTCCTGATCAAGGACAACCATTTAAAGGGGATGGCGATCGGTGAGGCGGTCAAGCGGGTCCAGGCGAAGAATCTGAATAAGGTGCCGATCGAGATCGAGGTTGATTCGCTGGATCAGATTGAGGAGGCGATCGCCGCCGGCGCCGATATCCTGTTGCTCGACAATTTTTCACCGAAAAATCTGAAGAAAGCGGTCCAAAAAATTTCGCAATACTGTTGTAACCAGTCCCAAAGGGACGTTGAGGGGGAGGCTCCGCGGGCTTTGCCCGTGGAGGGGGCGACGCGAGCCCCTAAGATTGAGGCATCGGGTGGGGTTACGTTAGAGAACGTTGTCGATTACGCCAAAACCGGGGTGTATTTTATCTCGATCGGGTCCCTTACGCACTCTGCGCCAGCGGTTGATTTTTCCTTGGAGATTCTTTGACCTTCCGGTCCCGGAGCCGATCGAGCACCTCCGCCGCCAACGCCTGGTAGTTTTCGGAACCGGTCGACGAAGGGGCAAAGTGGAAGATCGGACGCCCCTCCAGTTGGGATTTGTTGATCGCCGTGTTGACGGTGATCTGTGTTTTAAAGAGCTTCCCATCCACAAACTTCTTCATGTTCTCGATAATCAGGTCGTTCATCGTGATGTTCCGGCCATCCACCCGGGTGAAGAGGACCCCCAACAGCTTTAACTTGGGGTTCAACCGCTCTCCGATCTCACGAAAGGTTTCCAGGATGTCACTCACCCCCTCAAAGGCCAAGACGCTCATCTCACAGGGGAGGATCGCATAATCCGAGGCGACCAGCGCGTTCAGGGTCAGATTTCCCAAAGAAGGGGGGCAATCAAATAAAATCAGGTCGTAGTGAGTTCGGGCGATTTCGAGGGATTGGCGCAGGATGAACTCCCGGCCGATCCGGGTGCTGATTGCCGATTCCGCCTGGATCAGCTCCTTGTCCCCCGGCGTCAGATGAAAATTTTCCAGTTCGGTTTGAACGACGGCATCAAGGACCTCCCCCTTTTTGTCGGCGAGGATCTTGGAGAGCGGCGTATACTCCACCCCCCCCTTGATCAATGCGCCCAGTGATTTTTCCACATGCCCTTGGGGATCGAGGTCGATCACCAGGACCTTCTTGCCGTGAAAAAAGGAGAAGCAGGTCCCCAGGTTGACGGCGGTTGTCGTCTTGCCGACGCCGCCTTTCTGACTGCAGATCGCGATCACCTTGGCCTTTCGATCCCCCGGTTCGTAACGGGGGGTGGTCGGGATGGCGACAAATTCCTTGAGCCGTTCGGCAAGTGACATCTCACCCCGCTGTAGATCATCGGGCGGGCCATTTCAAGGGGTGATTTTGTTTGCACCCAACTGTAAAAAAGTCAGGATTTTTCAGGCACCTTCGTAGGCCCTCGTACTTTTGGGGCATCGACGGGGAATTTTG
>CAYYFU010000028.1:10466-11388 GCA_964471095.1 uncultured Pseudomonadota bacterium | reverse complement strand
TTTCTTCCCGACCGAAAATCCCTTGGTGTTTGTCGGGAACGTCACGAGGCTGATCCCCTTGTAACCCGACCCCCCGGTCCGGACCGCGAGCGTGATGAAGTCACCGCGACTCCCGTTGGTGCAGAACATCTTCGCACCGTTGATGACGTAATCATCGCCGCTCTTTTCGGCACGGGTTGTGATCGAGGCGACATCCGATCCGCACCCCGGTTCGGTCACCCCGAGGGCGGCAATCTTCTCGCCGCGGAGCGCGGGGGCCAGGAACTCCCTTTTTTGTTCTTCGGTCCCGAGGGCATCGATCACCGGCGTCGCGATATCGGCCTGAACCAGAAAATCCATCACGAGCCCCGCCATCCGACAGCGGATCATCTCCTCGCAAAAGACCACCTTGAACCAGTAGTCGCCGCCGCTCCCGCCGACCGCCTCCGGAAAGCAGACACCGAACAGCCCCAGTTCCCCCGCCCGCCGGAAGATTTCCTTGGGGTAGCCGCGTCCCCGTTCCCATTCCTCCTTGTGTGGGAGCAGTTCCTTCTCGGCGAAATCCCGGACCGTCTTGCGGAAGATCTCATGTTCGGGGGTCAAGGGGGAGGGGGACCCGGACTTGGTCATGCCGGCGGTATAGGCCGCACCCCCCGACGAGTCAAGTTCCACAAAAAAACCTCAAAAAATTAGCAACTCGATCGACGAGCGACCGATAGTGGCTCCGTGACCGCCCCCGGGTTGATCAGTTTGCTCGATGTTACCTTCGGTGCCACCGGCGGTCTCGCCATGGCTGCCGGTGTTGCCCACAAGCTTTCTCCCTTCTTTATCCGGCACCCCAAGACCCAGTTCCTCGCCACCTTCAGTCACTCGAGAATCTTTGCCAAGGCAGGCCTGCTGGGCCTTTCGACCCTATTCTGGAACGGCGGTCGTTCCGCCTATC
>CAYYFU010000028.1:0-10456 GCA_964471095.1 uncultured Pseudomonadota bacterium | reverse complement strand
ACTGAGGTACCGGACCATGACCACGTCGACCAGACCGACCAAAGCCAGGATCAAACCGCGGACCGACTTGCCTTGCTCGGAAGCATCGCTGGCACTTTTGGAATGCTGGGGGGGATCACCGGACGACTCTTCCCGATCTCCGCGCTCAGTCAATTGATCCAAGCGGCAGGTCTGGTGGGAGGGATCGCGGCCGATGTCGGCGACTTGACCTATCTCTATCAAAAACATCGACAGGAACCGGAACAGGTCTCGACACCGTTGCTTGTTGTTCAGGCAGGTTTGACCCTCGTCTTCGGACTGGATCGTCAACTCGTTCGGTCCGCTCGAGAAGTTTTTCGCCTCCGGCCGACGCCGTCAACCCAGCTGGATCAGATTGCCTCCGAATTTTACCATGCCCTGCTCCGACATGACCGTGACTGGAAGATCCGGCAAAACCCCTACTTCGTCGCCACCGCCCTGCTGAAAACCCAGGCGGAGATTCCCTTCGGCCTCCGTGAGAAGGTCATTGAATCGGCAATCAGTCGAAACTTAAGAGTGGGAAATGAACATGTCCAGTTTCTTCTGGAGGAGAACCTGGACAAGAGCCTGGACCGGATTGCCACCGAAATTACCTCCGCTTCAAAAACGGCGATGTTGCAACAAAACTGGGGGGACCTGCTGGAATTAATCGGCAGAAAATGCCGGACGATTTATCTGGAAGAATGGCGGGTACGACTGAGCGACGTCAAGGAACGAATCACCGGTATTCAGTGGCTGCAGGCCGTCCGGAATACCTATCGTCAGCAGGCCGCCCGGGCCGGCCAAAAAGTCGGGGTTGAACTGGAGTTCGATGCGGTCCCCGGCCGTTATCCGATGGGATGGGACCGGGATGAACGACTCAGCCGGCTCCGTGACCATTTGCGTGAGCATGGTCACCCGGAGGCCGCAATCATCGAAGCCAAACCGTATGTCTTCTCCGGAAATTCATCGATCTTTCCTTACCGGATCGTCAGTTTCTCGATTCCGCAGGGGCGCGACACCCTCTCCGTCTACTTGGATTATACCCATGGATCCGGAGACGGGGTTTTCTTTGGAAGGATCCAGAGCCAAAGCCTGGGGACCCGCTGTTTGACGATCCAACCGACACGGCGGGTCGGCGAACAGGCCTCTCTTCAAGAGATCACGGCTGCCATCGATGAAACGATGCAGGCAGCCTATCGCGAGGTGAGCCGGATCACTGAGGTTCCTTTAGAGAGGATTGCCCGTATGGCGGAACATGGACCTGTGCAATGCGGCTTTTTCATGAAGGATGATACCCGTCAGCTTTTTTACGTCCGATATGAACCGCAACATCAAAAACTGCATGGAGTTTCGAGTGACTTTCTTGTGACTCAGACGGGCAAAACCGCCCGGCAACCGGATTTTCCGGAGCCACTGACAGATTATGAAGCGGCCCACTCACGTTTAAAGCAGCTGGTAACGTCCGGCCAACTGAAAATGGCCCCTCGGAATCATGCCGAGGGAATCTCTCTGGAGCAAGATGGGAGGTCCTTTGCCCTTTCCGACAAGAATGAGCATCAGAATAATCTCGAAATGGTTTTTGATCCCTTGACCCCAAACCGGGATGACATGCAACTGTTGCGATCCATCTGCCGTTTCCTGCAGAGAGAAGGGGCCAAGGGGTCTTCAGAATTTACCCATGTGGCACTCCAGGCCCATGGTGCTATTCCGGTGACCGATGCTACGGGACAGGTCAGCGCAGAATATCTGGTCCGGATGATGAAAGCCTACTACCGGCAGGAAGGGCTGTTCCGGGCGGCTCTGCCGACGGGGACCCACCGGTCGATTTTTATCAATGAACCGATCGATCGTGCCGGATTTTTGGACGCCTTAAACAACGGTCGTCTGGATCAGGGGTCCTCGGAATCGACGGGGGACTGGATCCTGAGGATTGCCGATATCGTTAAAACTTCCTTTGTGAGGCATTACTCCTCTGCCAATTGGGGAAATATTGTCGATAAACTCCTCGACGAGGCTCGACGGACTCGGGTCATCAAAATGACCGTCCCACAGGTCCGGCAGAGGATGGTCTCGGGAAGGACGGCCCAAATCCCCACCTTTGAATATCGGGCCTGTGATTCCCCGGAAGGCGTCGATTGTCGTTTGGATCCCGACGCGGTCGTTTATTACGCAGAGGCGATCGGTGCCTTGACCTTCGCGGGAGTTCGCAACCTTTCCCTGGATCTCCTCCCTCCCTCCCGGCTCTATTTCCTCTAAATTCGTGTTGACTTGACCCATCTCCCGGCGCGACTCTCTGCTCCCGGAGGAGGAGATGGATGGCTGGCCGTCCACACTCTATTTCTACGAAAAATTCGATGAAGATAAATTTATCCATGCGGGGCAAAAGATGCTCGATTGCTGCGCCGCCTTTTGGGATGGGTTGAACCAGGATCGGTTACAGAGATAAAAAAGGGGGGAATAATGCCAAATAATAAATCTTTCTTAAATTTTCAGGTAGATCATATGACGATGCATGTGGTCCCTGAGTTTTATAATACCGCACATATTCTATTCAGGATTTTATTTGGTGTGTCTAAAGAGGACGTGATTTACGAAAAACGAAAAGAGTGGATTGCTGGTAAAGGTGAAAGATCGATGACTTACGCTGTAAAAATCGGAGAAGGTACTGTTGGTGATCCAAGTCTTGCAAACACTATTATTGCTGTGGTGGTACCTTCAGAACCTGACAACATACCCTCCCATTCCAGAGAGTTACTTAAAGCACACAATGCTGATGCACACTGGCAACATATAGCGCTCAGAACTTCTGATTTATTGGCCTATCACAAATATGCACTTGAGCGCGGAGTAAATTTTATTACTCCGATTATGAAAGACGAAGATGAAGATGTCATCCAGGTGTTTAGTGGAGAGTGGTTTGTACCAGGCAGCAACCCTAGTGGAGTCTTTTTTGAATTCACGCAAAGAAAACCAAGCCCAGAGCTCTTACGTAAATTAGAAGAACACAATAGAGAATGTTGGTTTAGAGATAAAACGTTTCTTGGTTTGTACTTAGAGAAAGAGAGAGAGAGTCAAACAAAAAAGGTAACGCCATTTATCGATCATGAACTATTCAAAAAGATTCAACCCATCATGAAACATAAAAATATTTGGGAAATCACTGAAAGTGATGTGAGTTCTTGTGAAAAAATAATGCTTGAATATGCTCGTTAAAACGATCGGAAATCTCTAAAGTTTAATTTCCGTCCAGGAAACCAGCGGCGGGACTTTTCCCAACTTTTCTAGCGGGCACTGTTCCGGGGGATAAACCGGCACATCGACTTGGATGGTCGCGTAAAACTTGCGACCCCACCGTTTTTCCACGTCAACGACAAGGCCGGTTGTCCCCTTGGCAAAGACCGCCAGACCGACCACCTCTCCGCCATGTGCCTTGGAAAAATCCTGCAGCCGTTGTCCCACACATCGCCCCTGTTGGGTGACGCCGTTGAAAACGATCACCCGCCCACCCTTTTCGATCTTCCCTTCCACAAAATCCTTGGAGGGATCACCGGTCGGCTCCTGAAAGCGACCTGAAGGAAAAGTCTGCCAGAAGGCCGGTTGAATTTTAAGTTGTCGGGCCACCTCTCGGGTGAGGGCAATGACCCCTTTTTGCCACGGGGCAAGAAGACAATCGGCTAAAATCCCTTCCCGATCCGCCCAGCGGGCGATGTCGGCGGCAATCCAGTCGAGATACGTCGGGACACGCGCCAGCCGCTCGACCGAAAAAAAGCGGGTCAGGTGCATTCCTTTTTCATCGGCCGGATAGAGGAAGTGTCCTTCATGGACAAACAAGGCGCCGGATCGACCCATCTCCTCCAACTGTTCCTCGGGAAATGTCGCCGAAACAGCCCAAAGATAGGGAAGATCGATCATTGGATCCGGACCTGGCTCACGAGTTGCCCGATCTCGGACGCTTCCAGGGCAATCGTGTCGCCGTTCTTCAACCAGGGGAGCTTGGCCGGTTCCACCTCTTTTCCCTCCACCATCTTGGGGCCAAACTCGGCGATGCAACCGCTGCCGATTGTCCCGGACCCAAAAATATCACCGGTGAAAACAGGAACGTTTTCTTTTCCCAAAAAGGCCAGGATTTTTGCAAAACCCCAATAAACCTCCTGATAGTTGGCGGAAGAGCGGGGTTCGCCATTCACCAACAACTGGATCTTGATATCCGGATTCCCGTCGTCATTGAACGAATACCGGGAGGCATGAACCAGGACGGGGCCAAAACTGGTCCCGGCAATCGACTTGCTGTGCGAAACCCCCAACCCCAGATCCATATCCATTTTTTGAAAATCCCGCGCGCTCCAGTCGTTGCACAAGGTGAAGAAGCAGTGCTCCTGGATGAAGGCGGCCGCCTCCTTCACCTCGGTGAAATGACCGGGTCGGCCGATCACCAGGGCCAATTCACATTCATATTCCGGTTTGGTCACCAGCCGAGGAAAGACGACCTCCCCCGCACCGAAAATTTTGTCCGGTGAGACACTCCCGACATAATAAGCGGGACGCTTGTACCAGAGATCCGGCACCGTCACCCCCCGTTTTTCCCGGATCTGCCGCACATGTTTTTCAAACCCCAGAAAGTCATAAAACATCCGGGGGTTGGTGACCGGCGCTTCCAGCTTAATCTCGGTCAGCGCATAGGTCGCCTTCGGCTTGTTCACGACTCGGGCCAACCATTCAGAAAGATTTTCACGGGCATGCCATTCCAGGAACTGCCGCATCCCCTCCGGGACGGTCTTCCCCTCAGCAACCAATGCGGCGGTCAGATCGATCACCCGATCCCCGTCCAGGATCCCCAAATGAATCGGTTCCTTCGGGGGGTGTTTGAAAGAAATAAGTTTCCAGGGGAATGAGGCCATGCCCTCCTCCTTGACAAGAGATCTAGCGCAGGAGCAGAGAATCAAGCAAATGGAAAATCGGCTCGCACAAGAAAAAAGCCCCTACCTGCTCCAGCACAAGGACAACCCGGTCGATTGGTACCCGTGGGGGGAGGAGGCGTTCGAGAAGGCGCGCCGCGAGAACAAGCCGATCTTTCTCTCGATCGGTTACTCCACCTGCTACTGGTGCCACATGATGGAGAGGGATTCGTTTGAACTTACGGATGTGGCGGAGGCGCTGAACCGCGACTTTGTCAGCATCAAGGTGGACCGCGAGGAGCACCCGGACGTGGACCGGATCTACATGGAAGCGGTGATCGGGATGAGCGGCCATGGTGGCTGGCCGATGAGCGTCTTTCTCACACCGGATTTGAAACCGTTTTTTGGCGGGACCTTTTTCTGGCGGGCACAGTTTCTCGATCTGCTCGCCCGAATCAACGAGGCCTGGAAGAACGAACCGGCAAAGGTCCGGGAGGCGGGGCAGCAGCTCTTTGCCCACCTGAATCGGAAAGAGCCGGTCGCCGGACAAGGAACGATCCAGACAGAACCGCTCCGGGAGGCGTTCCGGGAATTGCAACAAGGTTTCGACCCGACCCACGGCGGCTTCGGCCCCGCCCCGAAGTTTCCGCACTCGATGGGGATCTCGCTCCTGCTCCGGATCCATCGCCGGTCCGGGAACAAAGAGGCGCTCGAGATGGCAAAAAAGTCGCTCGATGGGATGGCGGAGGGGGGGATCTACGACCGGATCGGCGGCGGTTTCCATCGCTATGCGACCCGCGAGGATTGGAATGACCCGCACTATGAAAAGATGCTCTACGACAATGCCCTGCTGGCGATGACCTATCTCGAGGCGTTTCAGGTCACGCAAAATAAAACGTATGCGCAGGTCGTCTCACAGACCTTTGACTATATCTTGAGGGAGATGACCGACCGCGAAGGGGGATTTTATTCTGCGCAGGATGCCGGAGAGGTCGGCAAGGAGGGGGACTACTACCGTTTGAGCAAGGAGGAACGGCCGAGACATGAACCGCCGCACAAGGACGACAAGATCCTGACCTCCTGGAACGGTCTGATGATCGCCTCGCTCGCCAGGGGGTACCAGCCGCTGGGGGATGAACGGTATCTGGCGGCAGCCCAGCGGGCGGCGCGGTTCATCCAGTCAAAACTGTATCGGGATAAGAAACTGTTGCGCCGTTACCGCGACGGCGACGCCCGCTATGACGGGACGGTCGACGACTACGCCTTCCTGATCCACGGCCTGCTCGCCCTTTACGAGTCCGACTTCGATCGAGGGTGGCTCGATTGGGCAACCGAACTGCAGAAGAAACAGGATGAGGATTTCTGGGACGAGTCAGGCGGCTATTTCTTCACCCCCCCGGGAGAAAAACGGTTGATCGTCCGCGGCAAGGAGACAAACGACGGGGCGACACCGTCCGGTAATTCGATCGCCGCGCTGAACCTGCTCCGGCTCCATGGCCTGACCTATGAACGGAAATATCTCGATCGGGCCGATCGGTTGTTCGGCTTTCTCGCCGGCTTTCTTGCCAAATATCCGGCCGGCTATGCGCAGGCGCTGATCGCCGCCGATTACCGGCTGGATCGTTCCAAGGAGGTGGTGGTCGCCGGCAAGGTCAATGACCCGAAATTAAAGGAAGCGGTGGAAAAAATTTGCCGGATGTTTCTTCCCAACAAGGTCCTGATCATCGGCGAGGTGCCGGGAAAACCGATGATCAACAACCTGCCGACTTTCTACATCTGTGAAAATCAGACCTGCAAGGCACCAACCACCGATTGGGAAACCGCCCGCAAACTGCTGGGCGATATCGAAAAATACTCACTTTCGCCTCCCTTCCCCTAACAGATAGGCCATCAGGGGGAGGTTCAATCGCTTGACGACAAATGACTGCGGGCATTGGTTCAAGAGGTCTCGCTGATTTTTTGTCGGGCTTCCGTTCGATTTAAGCTCAAAACCGCATCCTTCAAAATAGAAGTCGACTTCTGATTTGGTTCGTTCGCTGTAGAGATAACTGATAGGGAAGGAGCCCTCGGAACGAAACATCTGGGCCAAGAAGGCGCATTCGTCGAGCCGGAGATCGGGGGTCGTTTCTTGATAGAGCCGGCGAATATTCCAACCCAACGCGGTCCAGACACGGGCAATAAACGGATCCAGTGGATAGATCTTTTTCAGCTTTGAGGGAAGCGGTTTCCCTCTTTGCGGATCAAAACGGGAGAGCACCTGAAGCGAAAAATGATCTTCCTGGAGGTCGAGCAGGGTTTTAACCGTATTGGCGCTCTGGATATCGGTGCCCTTTTTTAACGATTCGTAGCTGACCCGGCTGTTCATCGTCTCGCAAATCCTGCGGGCAAGGGCCGCCAGCGAACGCTCGGGGGTCCGTAACCGTGACCAGGTCCCCAAGATCCAGTCCAGATAGACGCGCCAGATCGAGTCGGGGATCTCCCCGTCTTTCACCTGACGACCGACCGCGTGCGGAATCCCTCCCGATAAAAGATAGGAACCCCAGAACCTTGACCAATCGGTTTTCTGGTCCTGAAGCCAATTTTGATTCAGATGCCTGAACGAGAGATTTTGAAGAATCGCGGCCTCGTCCGGGTGGAAAAAATCCATGTATTCCCGAAAACTCCAGGGGCGGGCAAAGACGGTCTTCCCCTCTCCGCGCCGCCCCGGCAACCGTTCCCCGCTTTCCAACAGATAGCGCGCCTCGCTCCCGGTGCACCAGATACGGCAATCTTTGAGTTTCCCCTCTGAAAACAGAGACCGAAGCGCCAGATGCCATCCGGAAACCTCCTGAACCTCATCGAGGACAATCGTGGTTTCCCCCGAATCAGCTCAGCAAGATGCCGGGCCAGATCCGCCTTGTCCAGAATCGCCGAGCAATCGGTAAAAATGATCGTTTCCGAATCGTTGACTTGGGTGAGGAAGAGCTTGAGAGAGGCGGTTTTCCCGATCTGTCGCGGGCCATAAAGCAGGGAAATCGAACCAAACGGTGTCTTGAAAACACTCAAATTAATTGAGGATTTTTCTAACATACCCTCTTTTCCCCAAATTGATGCCGCCTCTGATACCGAGGGATCTATAATTAACTCGATGATATTATTAATTTTTTTATTATTTATGAAAATCATTATTTCAAATGATGATAATCATGAAAACCGGCTCTGTCAAGTTGATTCCGCTTTGTTGCGGAGTGCCTCGTGGACTTCAAGGGCGATTTTTTTGGCTTGACGCCGGATAATACTCAATTTATACTATTATAGAATGAAGGCTAATACCTTAAAGATAGAAGAGCCGTTGCTGGGAGATCTGAACAAAATCCGCCCGGCTTCCGAGAGTTTTTCCTCCTTTGTACGGCTACTCCTGAAGCAGGCGGTCCGCAGGGAAAAGATGGCCCACGCGGCGGAGCAGTACGCGCAATTATTGAAGGACGAGGGGGAAGAGCGGGAATGGCTTGATGATTGGGAATCGGCCGATCTGACGAGCCCTCCTCACGGCAAGACCCCTGCAGGTCGCCGATGAAGCGCGGCTCCATCTATTGGGTGAACCTCGAACCGACCGAGCCGCCGGAGTTCGGCAAGGTCCGTCCCGGCCTCGTCGTCTCCAATTCCGAGCAAAACGGGCTCCTCCCGACCGTCGTGATCGTGCCACTCTCCAGCCGGCCCCCGGAGATCTGGCCGTTACGGTTGGAGACCCCGATCCCCAAAGGGAAAAAGTCTTACGCCGTCCTGCCCGGTATCCGACAGGTTCATAAGGGAAGGCTTCGGGATTTGATTGGGATCTCCCCAGCCGGGTTTCTTCAAAAACTGGACGACGCCCTCCGGGCCTATTTGAGCGATTGAGCAATACCCGCCGGGAGATCAGTAAAAATAACCAAGATTGCCTTTGATAAGTGACGGGTATTTCTCTGATTTATGACAACTAATATTTAGTTGTCATAAATTTATAACTATGCTAACTTATTGGACGTAATTTCTGAATAACCGAGAGGAATTTTTATGAATAAGGAACAGATGATAACTGCCTTCCGGGAATTGGACCCGCTGATCGGTCGACCGACACGGATCATCATCGGCGGGGGTGCGGCGTTGATCGCGGCGCATGGAATCCCGGTGGTGACCGAGGATGTGGACGGGGTTCCCGACAAGACCTCTCTCGATCTCTCGGAGATCAAGTCTGCGGTCCGCGAGGTCGGCAGAAAACTCAAGATCTCACAGGCATGGTTGAACGACTACTTCTCCCCCTACCTCTTTGTCCTGCCGGGCGACTATGGGTCGCGCCTGGTTCCGCTCTTTAAGGGTAAAAATCTCGAGGTCACCGCCCTCGGCAAAGAGGACCTCTTGCTGATGAAATGTTTTGCGGGACGGGAAAAGGATATTCCGCACGCACGTGCCCTGATTCGAAAGGGGGTTGATCTGAAGGTAGTGGATCGGCGGTTGCAGGAACTGTTGGAAAAAAATCTCCCCTCTGCCCGTCAGGCGGCCGATCTCTTTGACGACCTCTGCGGCGAGATGGGGGTCACCCCATGATGCCATCCCTCCCCTTAACGGAACCGGAGGCGGCGCGGCTCTACTGGGAGCTTGCTCAAAGGGGTGCCAGCTCGGTCGGAGCAAAGCTCGCTTGGAACTTTGAAGAACCTTCGGAGGAAGATCTGCTCACATTAGCCGTTCTTCAGAGTCGCTATGACCCGCGTCTTCTGCAAATACTGGTCGATTTTTTTTCACGGGGGAAATTTCAAGGGAATCCTGTTGAATTCAAGGAGTCCCTCGCAAATCAAAAAGCGTGCGCCCTGATGGCGGTGATCGGGGAGTTCGTCCTGCAGGTGACCGATTCCCGCCGGGTGCAGGAGCTGATGAGGTACCTTGCGACAGGGGCACGACCGGTCTCGACACAACTTTTCTTTCCGGGACTCTACCGTCTGGGAGGCAAAAAGATTGCCGAGGCGGTGGAACGACCGCTCTGGGGCTTCAAGAAATGGGGTTTCCTCGCCGCCGACCCGCCCATCTCCAAGGAGATGGACCGATTCTATCGCTACGATCTGGACAGCCGACGGAACTTGCTGAAGAGACTTGCGAAGGAACGGGCCCGGTTTCGGCTGAAGGATTACCTCGATCGGATCGGCCGTTCGATCAGCCGCCAGCAGGCGCTGAAGGACCTGAAGGGAACCGAGTGGATCCAACAGCGCGGGACCGGCAAGGGGAGTTATTATCAGCTCAAGCCGGCGTAAATTCCCCTTTACTGTTTTGAACGCCCCAACCTACAATCCTGCCCGATGACCAAGTCCTCCCTTCTGATGCTGCTGGCACTCATGGCCGGTTGCACCCTGTGCGCTTGCGCCAAACCGCCGATGCTCTCCAAGGCAAAAAATGCGGAGGAGGCGTACACCGAATGCCACCGCTACACCGAGGACAAGAACTACGAAAAGGCGAACGAGTGCCTGGAACTTTTGAAGAGCCGCTTTGGCGGGACGGTCGAGGCGATCGAGGCGGAGATCGAGATCGCCGACAACTATTTCAGACAAAAGGAC
>CAYYFU010000027.1:5659-11404 GCA_964471095.1 uncultured Pseudomonadota bacterium | reverse complement strand
CCCCGCTGTCTTTCCCAACACGGCCGTTTCTCCTTCGACATCGAGGATGTCGTCGGCGATCTGAAAGGCCAAACCGACCGCTTCTCC
This sequence comes from uncultured Pseudomonadota bacterium, assembly GCA_964471095.1. Taxonomy (GTDB): domain Bacteria; phylum UBA10199; class UBA10199; order JACPAL01; family JACPAL01; genus CAYYFU01. The sequence continues at coordinate 11,317 of CAYYFU010000027.1, read as the reverse complement.
ATACTGCCGCAACGCCTCGAGGCGAGATCCGTTCGCCCCTCCCACCAGTCCCCCGGAGACCACGGAGGCACGAATCAGACAACCGGTTTTCATCCGATGCAAAAGTTCCAGCCGTTCCGGTTCGATCTTTTTTCCTTCGGATTCCAGATCGATCGCCTGGCCTCCCGCCATCCCTTCTAATCCGGCAGCCCGGGCAATCTCCTGAATCACCGCAATAAGATTCTCCGGATGTTTCAAGGTGATTCGGGATAAAACAGCAAACGCCTCCGTCAAGAGGGCATCCCCCGAGAGGGTCGCCAACGCTTCACCGTACACCTTGTGATTGGTCGGCCGCCCGCGCCGGAGGTCGTCGTTGTCCATCGCCGGGAGGTCATCATGAATCAACGAATAAGTATGGATCATCTCCAGCGCGGCGGCAACCGGCAAGGCCTGTTCCTGAGTGGCCGGCCCGCCGACCGCCTCCGCGCTGGCCAAGGCCAAAATCGGCCGGATCCGCTTTCCCCCAGCCATCAGGCTGTAACGCATCGCCTCGGCGAGACGGCCCGCCTTCGACCCTTCGCGAATCGCCGCCTCCAGATAACGATCGACCACTCCCCGCTTTTCCTCCAGATAAGCCGCGATATTCACTCACCCTCCGAGGGATACGGCCTTCGCCTTCCATCTTTCATCAGTAATTGAATTTTTTGTTGGGCCTCATTCAAGCGTTTTTCACACCCTAAAGCTAATTTCATCCCCTCCTCAAACGCCTTGAGGGAATCCTCCAAGGAGAGCTTGCCCGATTCCAGACGCAGGACGATCTTTTCCAGTTTTTCCAACGACGTCTCAAATTTTTCCTCGCGCATGGCGGCTCACCCTAGCATCCGGGTCACACGGGTCGCAAGCCTTCCTTTTGCCAGCGTCACCCGAACCGGGTCCCCAATCCGGACCTGAGACGGTTTTCGCAAGATCCGGCCTCGCTCATCCTCCGCAATGGCATAACCCCGTTCCAAAATAGCCTGCGGATTGAGGGAGCGAAGATGAGCGGTCAGACGCCGCACCCCTTCCTGGGAGGATTCAACCCGCCCCCGAAGCGCCAGCGACAAACGCTCGGTCAGGGCATCCCAACGCAAGATCCCCTCCTCCAGACGACGTCCCGGTTCACGCAACAACCGTTTTCGACATTCCTGAATTCTCGCCACCAACTCTCCATGAACCGGCACCGCCAGTTCCGCCGCGGCGGAAGGGGTCGGGGCGCGCAGATCGGCCACAAAATCAGCGATGGTAAAATCGGTCTCATGGCCGACCGCTGAAATCACCGGATGCGGCGATTCAAAAATGGCCCGGGCCACCTCTTCTTCATTAAAGGCCCACAAGTCTTCGATCGATCCCCCCCCACGGCCGACAAGGATCAGATCAACATCCTCCTTTCCGAGTTGACGGACCGCCGCGGCAATCTCCGGCGCCGCCGTGCGTCCCTGCACATTGACCGGCGCGACCAGGATCTCGATCGGTGGAAAGCGGCGGGTCAAAACCTGGATCATGTCACGAATCGCCGCCCCGGCCGGCGAGGTGACGATCCCGATCCGCCGGGGAAAGGGGGGGATTGGACGTTTTCGCTCCGGGGCAAAGAGACCTTCCCCCGCCAGTTTTTTCTTCAGTTGTTCAAAAGCGAGTTGGAGCTCCCCGATCCCTTGGGGCTCGAGATGCTCCACGATCAACTGATACTCACCGCGCGGTTCGTAGACCGTCAGATGCCCCGAGGCCAATACAGCCAACCCCGCTTCCGGTGCAAAACGCAGCGAGCTTGCCGAAAACCGAAACATCACCGCGCGGAGCTGGGCCGCTTCATCTTTGAGGCTGAAATAGAGATGCCCGGACTGGGCCGGACGGAGGTTGGAAATCTCTCCGGCCACCCACACCTCGGGCCATGACGTCTCTAAATGGACCTTGATCTCCTGGGTGAGTTCACGGACGGAATAGATTTTCACGAACTGGCCACAAGACGGAGCGAACGACGCGGTTTTCCTTCCCCTTCCAGCACCGACATGATCGTGGTGTCATCCGAGGTCGGCCGCGTAATCTTTTCATAGTCGAGATCGGCGAGTTTGCGGGTCATCTGAATGCCGTAACTGGACAGAATCTTGGAGACTTCGTCAAAGCGCCCCTCGATCGTGTTGCGAACGGACATAAACCCGTGCCGCGCCGCCTTGGCCCGATTCCAAAAACTGAACGGGTTCATCTCAAAAAAGGTGGCATCATCCTCGGTCGGTTCGATCAAGATGATATCCCCCTTGAAGCTCTGGTCGGTCACCATCTGGTCGATGAAATAGCGGATCCGGGAGTGATAGATCGTCCGGAAGACCTGATTGAAGATCATCAAGATCCCACTGTCGGAGAGGCGGTGGTTTTGGGCGACGTATCGGTCTTCCTCCTTCAGATACTCCAGGACCAGCCGGTTTGAATAAGGCCGGAACGGGTTGTAGCAGATGACCAGATCGGCCCCCTTGCGGATCGCGAGATCCATATTGGTCGTCCGCTTGACCCCGCCATCCAGATAATCCACCCCTTTGAGCCGTGCCGGCTTGTAAAAAAAGGGGAGCGCCGAAGAGGCCTGCACCGCCTCGGAGATCGAAACATCGTTCTTTTCATCCGGTCCAAACACCACCCGCTCCGCGGAATCAAGGTCCATCGCGGTGATGTAGAGCGACTTGCTGCGGGTCCGCTTGAGGACGCGAAAACTGTTGGTCATCCGGTTCCGCTCCATATTTCTGCGCAGATAGCGTTCCAGCCGGCGGTTATCAAACAACCCGGTCGGCAAGATCGCCGAGAGCGAGGGCATCTGTCTCTCGGAATAGATCATCTTGGCCAGCGGACGGACCATTTTTTCAAAATTGGAATAGGAGGGCCTTTCGTAAAAACGCCGGGCCCCCTTCCGGAGCGGGGCCCAGAGCTTGGGCAGGGCCATCGCCGAGTCGTAAAGAATCCCGGGGAGGTAGGTCAGCCGCCGATACAGGTAACCGAGCGGCCGCTCCAACACCTCCCGCCAGTTGGGCCAATAAAGATCAAACGGGGAGAGCTGGCCGAAACTCTCCGAACTCCCGTCCAGGCTTTTCAGCATCTCCTCGGGGGGGATCCCTCCGGCAAGCGGGACCGCCAGAAAGGCCCCGGCGGAGACGCCGACATAAATGTCAAAATCAGTGACCTTTCGGTTGACGAGGAAATCGTTGAACGCCTTCAGGCCGCCGACCTTGAAGGTCCCGCCGGTGACCGCACCGCCGGCCAAAACGAGCGCAATTTTTGCGTTATGTTTCTTTCGAGAAAGATCGCTTTTCTGAACGATCGTGATGCCCACGGCACCCCCTCACCCGCCCCCGCGCCGCGGGGGCACCCTCTCCCCTGCCTGCCGCCTGCCTGCCGGTAGGCATGGGCAGGCACGGCGTAAGCGGGCGAGGGCTAACGGTTGTGTACTATTCTTATCATGCCGCGCTGCGTTGTCAAAATATTTCATTCAGCGGAGTTTCTTCAACGCCTCTTCGGCCGGTTCTTTCCAATGCTTGGACGCCTTTCTCTCGACCTGAAGGAAACGTTCCAGATACTGACGGGCCAACCGTTTCTCTTTCCCTTCGCGGGCGTAGGCCAGGCCGATGAAGAGCAGCGATTTGGTGAGCGTCGGATCGATCTGTAAAATTTCTTCAAATTCCCGGCGGGCCTCTTCATAACGCTTCATCTCCAAGAGCGTTTGCCCCCGGAGCATCCGCGCAATCGTATTCTCCGGATAACGCCGGAGGAACTCCCCCGCCCTCTTCAAGACATCCTCATATTTTTTGTCGTGAAATTCGATAAAGGCGAGCGCGATCGCCGCCAACGGTCGGGTCAGTCCCCCTTGCAGGAGGGCGGTCTGGATCTGGCGTTTCCCCTCTTCCCGTCGGTCGGCAAAAAAAGGGAGAAAACGGAGCCGCCGGGTGTAGTCACTCCGCCAATAGTTGTAGAGCCCCAGCCCCAACAACGGGTCTTTTAAAGTCGGGTCCTTGTCCCATGCCCGCCGCAGCGCCTTGACCGCCGCTTGGGCGTCCCAGAGCGCCGTCCACCATTTGCCCTGGTGCGCCTTCTGAAAGCCGGAGAGACCCAAAAGTCCTCCCGCCAAGGTCAGGTCCCAGGCGGAGGAACTTGCCTCTCGAGTGACCCGCAACGCCTTTTCGCGACCGGGAATGGCCCAGGGGGAATAAACGGATTCGAACCGAAAATCGTAATTCTCAAAATTTCGAACCTGGGCATACGCCATGATCCCAAAATAACCCAACAGGTTATTCGGTTGCTCCCGAAGCAGGCGATGGATGAATTTTTCCGCCTCGGGATAATCCCTTTTCAGGATCAGTTCTAACCCCTGAATCGCCTCCTCCGGCGCCGAGCGGGGGGAGGTCTCCGCGATCGATGGAACCAGCAGAAAAAAAATTATGACGCTGCTTGTCAAAGTCCGTTTCACACGCTATAATTCTCATAATTTCCGACGACCAGCTATGGAAAAAGAGAATCTCCGCATTCTCTTGATTGACCTCGAGGACGCCGACCATCGGATGGTCCGGCGTTCCTTGGATCGGTCCGGTATTCCGCAAGAGCTCAAATGGGTGAACGAAACCGCCATCGCCTTGAAGAAAATCCCCAAGGGCCGTTTCGATCTTATTTTGACCGACCATCAACCGCCCGGGATCAGCGCCCCCCGGCTGATTCAATTTCTTAACGAGCAGGACCTCAAAATTCCCGTCATTCTCCTGACCCGGGATGCCGCCGTGCAAAGGGTTCGAGACTCTTTCAAGTGGGGAGTTTGTGACTTTCTGTTGAAGGAAGAGTTGGAGGCGATCTCTCTTCTGGAGGTGGTGACCGGTGTCATTGAAAAGGTCCGGGAGGTCCGTGAGGTTCAGGCGTATCACGACCAGCTCCGAGAGGCCTCGGAGCGTGATGGACTCACCCGTCTTTACAATCACCGCTACCTGCTCGAAACACTGGAGCGGGAGTTCCAGAGATCCCGCCGTTACTGGCGCCCCCTTTCCCTCTTGATGATTGATCTGGACGGGTTCAAGGCGATCAACGACCAGCTGGGGCATCCGACGGGAGACCAGGCATTGATCCGTATCGCGGAAATCTTGTCTCGCTCCATCCGCAAGGTCGACCTGGTGGCCCGCTATGGCGGTGATGAATTTGCGGTTCTCTTGCCCGAAACACCCCGTCGTCATGCGATCCGGATTGCCGAACGAATCTTGAAGGAGATCCGGAGACATCCCGTGCTGGAGGGGGAGAAGATCTTTCCCCTCTCCGCCAGTATCGGCCTGGCCACCTTTCACCCGGGGCTCCTCAGCGCCGGCGCCTTTCTGCGTGAGGCGGATCAGGCGTTGTATTGCGCCAAGCGGGAGGGGCGCAACCGGCTCGGTACCCCCGACAGTCCTTCAGGTGAGTATCCAGCATCCCAGCAGGTGAAGGAATCCCGCACCGGGTAACTCGCTAGAAAATCAACCTATTTTGGCATTGGCCCCTTTCAGATGGGTATAAAAATACCTTTTTTCTGTCCTTTTTAAGTCTAATATAAAATAATTAAAATAAATATAAATACATGATTTATTTAATTATTTATAAATAATATAAATAAATTATCATTATGGTTTCCTAATTACACTTACTTCACAA
>CAYYFU010000027.1:3545-5649 GCA_964471095.1 uncultured Pseudomonadota bacterium | reverse complement strand
GGCCGTCCAAGTGAGTTTTCCCCGAGCTGTGAGGGGAAGATGCGAAATGCGAAAAAAGTAGTCGTTTTAAGCCTCCTGTTGGGGGTCATCGGTTGCGGTGGAGGAAGTGATTCCCTGGAAGAGGGGGTCTCAAGCACCCAAGGGAACGCCTCGAATTTCAATGATCTGAGCAATTTAAGCCTTGCCGAAATTACCCCGGTCACCTTTGCCAACGGGACGGCCCGATTGGATCTCGATGCGAATAGTGACAGCACCTTTCTCTTTGTGGTCACCTCAACCGATGCCCAGCCCCAAAGCTTCAATCTTCAGCTTTCCGCCGAATCAGCCCCGGCCCTCTCCCTCCCCCCACTCGCCCTCCAGCAGGAGGAGGAAGAATCGGCTGAACACCAGTTTCATGAGTTTTTAAGGGAGATGGAACAGGTAATGGCCGAGTCGGATGTTTTTGTCCCTCGGAGTCCGTCACGCCTCGCCGCCCTGACCCAATCCCCCGATCCGGGAAGTCGCCAGTCATTTAAGGTCCTCTCCTCCATGACCTCTCTGGCCCAGTACAAGACGATCGAGGCGGAATTAGCCGCTGTTTCCACCAACGTTTATTTCTACATCGACGACAATGCGGCAGCGAATGTCGAGCAACAGGATATTCAATCACTGGTCGATCGTTTTGAAAACGTGATCCGTCCCCGCTCCCAGGAATTCCTGGGAAGTGAGTCCGACATCAACGGGGATGGACATGTCACCATCCTGATGACCTGTCAGCCGAACCAGATGTCGACCACCGGAGGGATTGTCACCGGCTTTTTCTTTCCCGGTGATCTGTATGCCGCCTCCAGCGCCAATCCTGCCTCCAACGGTCAGGAGATCTTTTATGTCCTCTGTCCCGATCCCGAAGGAAAATACGGTGTTCCGATCCAAAAAGAGTTTGCACTCCATATCCTCGAGGGTGTCCTGGCCCATGAGTATCAGCATATGATCAGTTTCAACCGGCATGCCCTCCTGAATGCCAAGGCGACCGAAGAGCCATGGCTGAATGAGGCGCTCTCGCATCTCTGGGAAGACCTGACCGGGCATGGCAACGAAAACCCCTCCCGCGTCAAACTTTTCTTGAGTCAGCCGAGCGCCACCTCGCTGATTCCCTCGACCTCGCCGCGTTTGGCCGAACGGGGGGCCGGTTACCTCTTCCTCCGTTATCTCTACGAGCAGCATCCGGACGGAAAGGCCTTTATCCAGGGCCTGCTCAACGGAGAGCTTCGCGGGACAGCCAATATCGTCAATGCCTTTGGAACTGCCACGAGTGATTTTGATGAGTTTGGCGAGTTCTTGGACCGATGGGCCGTGACGGTCCTGATCTCAGGTTCGGGGATTACGACGGATCCCCGCTATAATTACCGGGATCGTGTTGCTGATCCGGATACCGGAAACTTGACCGGTATCTGTCTGCGCTGTGAGGCAAATGACGGCCGGGGGACCGTCCTTTCGGGTCCTCAAGTCACGGAGGTATCGCAATACCCGATGACCAGCGGTTTATCCTCCAGCGCGTCACAATATTTTGCGCTTCAAAACGTTCCGGAAATGGTCATGGTGCAAAGCGCCGGCGGTCCCACCCTCGCCGGCGCCATCCTGAGGCTGGAGAGATAACAGATGTTGCAGACCCGCAGAAATAGCTGCTGGCAAGGCTCAACGAGGAAGGCCGAGGAGTCGTACTTGAAAGTACGTCGACGAGGCCTGACGAGGCGAACGAAGCCAGCAGGTATCTTATGCGGGTCTGCCCAAATGCCCTAGCCCTGCCACCGCTTCGCCCTAAGGCGGAACGGAAACTTCGGCAGGATGCCCCAAGCAACCCCCCTCGCCACAAGGCGGGGGGGGTACCTTTTCTAAACCTTTACATCACAAACCCTCTCATATAGTTTAAACGGCCATGCTTCCGGTTCTTTTTGAGATTCCCCTGTTCGATGGCATCCGGATCTACACCTACGGGGTCCTGGCTGCCATCGCCTTTCTCACCGGCATCTCCTGGACGGTCCATGAGGGAAAGCTTGTCGGCATTAAAAAAGACACGATCCTGGACCTCGGATTTTACATCATCCTCTCCTCCCTGGTCGGCTCG
>CAYYFU010000027.1:0-3535 GCA_964471095.1 uncultured Pseudomonadota bacterium | reverse complement strand
CCGACTGGAGGCAATACCTCCGCCATCCCCTGGCGGTCCTCAAAATCTGGGAAGGGGGACTCATTTTCTACGGAGGTCTGCTGGGGGCGATTCTGGCCATTTATTTTTTTCTGCGAAAACAAAAACTTTCCTTTCTGACCGTCGCCGACCTTTTCATGCCAGGTCTTGCCTTGGGCCATGCGATCGGCCGGCTCGGCTGCCTCGCCTCCGGTTGCTGTCATGGCCGTGAAGCAATCGGGGTCGCCTGGGCGATCGCCTTTCCCGATCTCCCCTATTCCCTGGCGCCGGCAGGAATCCCTCTTTATCCCACTCAACTCATGGAGGCAGCCGCCGCCCTGTTGCTCTTCTTTTTGCTTATTGTTCTACGAAAACGAAAAAAATTTGAAGGCCAACTGTTTCTTGTCTACCTGGTTTTTTATGGTCTCTCCCGGATGATCCTCGAATATTTTCGCGGGTCGGCCGCGCGAACCTTTCTGATCGACGACTGGTTTTCTGTTTCGCAATTCATCAGCCTTGCCCTTGCGGTCGGGGCGCTCCTTTATTATGTGAAAAGGATTAAAGGGGGGCGTCATGAGGTTTAAATTAACCTTTTTGATTTCGTTGTTGGTGCTGACCGCTTGCAACAAACCGGTGGTGCAGGGGAAGGTTCGACCGATTTCCCCGCTCACCCGCAGTTATTCCCACGCCACCCCCACCACTTTTGAAGCAACTCGTCAGGCCCTGACCTTGCTGGGCTACCAAATCCGCAAGGAAAACCCGGAGGAAGGGCGCCTGCAAACAGAGTGGAGAAGCACCACCGCGACCTCCCACTACACCGAGGTCTTTGACCAGAAGGATTTCGGCACGGTCGGGACTTATTACCGGCTGGAAATTCAGGTGCGGGAAAAGGGGAATGGATCCGAGGTGGAGGTGGCGGCGCCGGTCAAAAGCCTGGTTGCCCACCAAAAGAGCACCTCTCAGGTCGAGAAAAAGCTGCTGAAGAAAGTCGGTGATCTGCTCCGCGGCGACGATTTCGAAATGACCAACGTCGGGACGGAATAGGCGTCCGAGAATAGTGACAGTTGCTTTATTCGGGGCCGATCACGCAGCCAGCATAGGAGAAGAAGAACTCCCACAGGTAGTCCGGGATGTAGGGAAGAAGCGGAATCAGGGCGCCGGCTCCCGAATGGCTTTGACCTGTGTTCCGAAAGATATCGAGCCGGCCTCTGGGCCAACCACAGGCCGAAAGAGGCACATAACTCATGCCGGCCTCCTGGAAGACGCCATAGATGGAATTGAGGAGGCCCACATAGACGTTGAATTGGGCCTGGTATTTTTTCTGTAGCATCAGATCCTGATAGTCCTGCCGTACGGCACGACCAACCCAACGGATAAGGGGGGTATCAGAACTGTGCCCCCGATATGGAAATTCATTTGGCCGCTCAAGAAAATCCTGCTCGATCGCCAAAAAGATATGTTCGGCCAGTCCCGCCAGGAAGTAAAGTGCCTTATCCGCCGCCTTCTGATCGCCCTTTTGCCGCGCCTCCCTCCAGGCCTTGATGGTATCGGCGACCGCCGTGGGGGGACCATCGTAACGCGGTCCACCCTTCCGTGATGCAAGCGGTTTGTCCGGGTCCACCCTTAAGATGCTATCAAAGGGGTAGACGCCTCCACTGCATTCGTTGTCGTCCGGAAGGCCGTCGTGGTCATCATCAACCAGACACTCTTTAGGCGCGACCCCCGCCACCAGGGGAAGACGATCTCCCAGTTTGAAGCGGGCCGATGGGTCGTCGCGGTCGGCATGTGACTGAACCAGCCTGGCCCTTTCCCACCGCCCCCGCATCCTGTCAGGGTCAAAACGTCTCAAGGCCTTCGCCAAGTCGTTTGTTTTGGTGGATTCGAGGATCTCCTTTGCCGCAGCCAGTTCAACCTCGTCAATCTCGCCGATTTTTCCTTTTTGAAACGGGTCTGCGTCGACACCATGGAGGAGGGCCTCAGTGAGTTGCGTTAGTTTTCCCTTGGATGCCGGATCGGGGAAACGACCGGCAGATTCCGTGACGAGTTGGGTACGGGCCTGCTCAAGCGTAAGACTCACAGTCAGCTCCTCTCTTTCATTCTCACCTTCGGCCGGGCCAAGAATAAGTTGCTAAAAATCTTTCGATCCGATAATTCTAACGATTCCAATGGATTACAAAGAGACATTGAACCTCCCCAAGACCGATTTCCCGATGAAGGCGAATCTGGTTCGTCGGGAACCGGACTTTTTGAAAAAGTGGCAGGAGATCAATCTCTATCAAAAGATTTTGGAAAAGGGTGCGGGAAAACCCCGTTTTATTCTGCATGACGGGCCACCCTACGCCAACGGCCACATCCATTTCGGTCACATCCTGAACAAGACCCTGAAAGATATCCTCATCAAATACAAAACGATGGCCGGCTTTCAGGCCCCGTACATTCCCGGATGGGACTGTCACGGACTCCCGATCGAGCATCAGGTGGACAAGGAGCTGGGACCGAAGAAGGCTCAAATGTCGAAATCAGAAATTCGCAAGGCCTGCCGGGAATACGCCAAGCGATTTGTCGATATTCAGAGAAGGGAATTTGAGCGACTCGGGGTCTTTGGAGACTGGGACCACCCTTACCTCACCATGAGCTACGATTATGAGGCGTCAATCGCCCGTGAATTTGGTCGTTTCGCCGCGGCCGGCAATATCTATAAGGGAAAGAAACCGGTCCTTTGGTGTCCCACCTGTCAGACCGCCTTGGCCGAGGCAGAGATTGAGTACGAGGAACATGAGTCCCCTTCCGTTTATGTCAAATTTCCGCTGGCGGAGGGAGAAGCCCTCTTCCCAAAACTGAAGGGAAAGAAACTCTCGGTCGTCATCTGGACAACAACCCCCTGGACACTCCCGGCAAACCTCGCGGTCGCCTTTCATCCGAACTTTGACTATGTGGTCATTCCGCTGGGCGAGGAGTTTGTCCTGATCGCCAAAAACCTCCTGGGTCCGTTTTCGACCCTCATGGGTCTGGAAAATCCGGAACCGATCGAGCGGTTCTCGGCAAAACGGCTGGAGGGAAAATCGTGTCAGCATCCGTTCCTTCCCCGAAATTCCCTTTTGATCCTGTCGGATCATGTGACGATGGACGCCGGCACCGGTTGCGTGCACACCGCCCCCGGCCACGGGGAGGAAGATTTCGTCGTCGGCCAGAGGTACGGATTGGAGACCTTGACCCCCGTCGACTCCCAGGGCTGTTTTACCCCGGAATGTCAGGTGTCCGAATGGGTCGGTCAGAATGTTTTCAAGGCGAACCCGGCGGTGATTCAAAAGTTGAAAGAAAAGGGAATGCTCCTCAAGGAAGAGAAGATTCAACACAACTATCCTCACTGCTGGCGATGCAAAAATCCGGTGGTGTTCCGCGCGACGGAACAGTGGTTTCTTTCCCTTTCTCACCAGGATCTTCGCGGCAAGGCGCTCGATTGGATCCGACGCACGGAATGGATTCCCGGCTGGGGACAGGAACGGATTCGCGGCATGGTGGAAAAACGGCCCGATTG
>CAYYFU010000026.1:8940-11472 GCA_964471095.1 uncultured Pseudomonadota bacterium | reverse complement strand
GGATATCGCTATAAAGGATTGCGGCATCGACGCCGAGACGACGGACCGGTTGCAGCGTGATTTCACAGGCGGTCTCCGGATCCTTCATCATCTCGAGGGTGGACTTTTTTTCTCGAACCGCGCGGTATTCCGGCAAATAACGGCCGGCCTGACGCATCATCCAAACCGGGGGACGATCGACCGGCTCCCGCCGACAGGCGTTGAGAAAACGCTGCTTTGCGGCCATTTTTTCCATCGACCTGTCTTGTAACTTGAATAATTCCCGTTCGTAAAGAGGTCAAAATCCAATTCTTTTTGCTGGGCCCGGAGGCGGGGTCATCAACTGCCGGATCGCATCGAACACCACTCTAAACTGGGAATCGTATTTCTTTTCCAGTGCCTCTAATTTCTGGGCGAGATCCTTGTGGGTGGAAAGGATCTGCCGAAGGCGGAGAAAGGCCCGGACGACCTGCACACTCACATTGATGGCTACCTCGGTATTCAGGATAGTTGCCGCCATGACCGCCCCATGTTCGGTGAAGGCGTGCGGAACTACCGGAGAATACTTGAGATTTTTGAGGTGATCGCAATTTGCGATAACCTCTTCTTTTTCCTCCTTCGTTAAAGGAAACATGAAATCAGCCGGAAATCGCCTGAGGTTTCGTTTCACCTGCTCATTCAGACGAAATGTTTTAACCCCGTAAAGCCGCGCAAGGTCATGATCTAAGATAATCTTTTGGCCTCTCAGGAAGAGGATTCTATTTTCGATTCCCTCTGATGGTAGTAGCTCGCTCATCTTCATCTCCTTTGGGGACAAGACATCCCCTCCGGTCAGATAAGCAAATTGGGTGCCAGCGTGAGGTTAGAATTATTGGGCCATTGGGTACCATATGGTTTGAATTTCGGACGAACAGTCTCATTTTCGGATGTTTTCACCACCCCGACGCTCGTGCTATGCCCGTCACGTGTTCTGGCTCATCAAGAACTTGGCCTTGTCGATCGTTCTGGCGTGGATGCCTGTCATGTTCCCGTCGGCCGAGGCAGGCAATTCGCGTCTCTACCAGGTTATCAAAGTGCTTGATGGCGACACTTTTGATGCCACCGATGGAAATATCCGGTTTCGGGTCCGGATCGCAGGGATGGATGCCCCGGAAAAGGGAACCCGCTTCAGCAAGTTGGCGACGGTGGAGTTGCAGAGGCGGATTGAGGGGAAGAAGCTTGAGATCCACCCGGTCGGTCCCAAATTAGACCGCTACAACCGGATCCTGGGGCAGGTGATGGTGGATGGCCGGGACATCGGAATCGAGTTGATTGAAGTGGGCCTTGCCACCTACTTCCGCCCGGGGTGCGTTGACTATCCGGCGAACAAGAAATCCTATGATTACGATCCGGCCCCCTACATCGCCGCCGAGACCCGCGCGCGTGCGAAAGGGATTTACCTCTGGTCGGATCCGAAGACAGTGTTGCCGTGCAAGGTTCGGAAGGACTCCGGTCACTAGGAAATTTCTGGATCTTGGGTTTGAGTTTCAGTAGGTTCTATGCGTGCCTGGCACCGGTGTGTGCGTTTTTTCTATATATGGCACCATTTTCTTTTTAGTGATAATGATCAGTTCCGAAAGTGGCTTGGCAACGCGGTTTATTGAAAAGGCAGCATAGACAGGAGTGGGGGGGTCAAATGGTCGGTAAAATGGAGCATGTGCCTCTTCGAGAAGTGTGGAAGAAAGAGGCCAAAGATTTCACCAGTTGGCTCTATGAAAATCTTGAGATTCTTGGCGAAGAGCTTGACCTGGACTTAACCCCTGACGAGAAGGAAAAGAACGTTGGATCTTTCGCCGCAGACATCACGGCAGAAGACGGCTCCGGGCGTAAAGTTTTGATCGAGAACCAGCTCGAAAAGACTGATCATGTTCACCTCGGCCAAATCTTAACCTACGTTTCAAACCTTGATGCCAAGATTGCCATCTGGATTTCCAGCGAGCCCCGCGAAGAACATATAAGAGCGATGGAATGGCTTAATGAATCAGGTAGTGGTGTCATGTTTTATCTGGTGAAGGTCGAGGCATATCGAATTGGAAGCTCGGAGCCAGCGGCCAAGTTCACCATTGTTACTGGTCCAAGCGAAAAAACTGAAATAGTAGGCGAAGAGAAAAAAGAAGAGGCTGAGCGGCACCGCCTCCGTTACGCGTTCTGGCAATCCTTGCTTGAGAAGGCCAAAAAAAGAACCCAGCTACACGCGAATATTTCGCCAAGTGTTTATCATTGGATCGGAGCGGGGTCGGGTATGCGGGGTCTGGGATTCAACTATGTGATAACTTTCAAGTTTGGTCAAATTGACCTCTACATCGATCGAGGTAAAGAGGCTGATGAGGAGAACAAGCGAATTTACGACACACTGTTTTCTGAACGCGCTGAAATTGAGAAGGATTTCGGTGGCAAGTTGAAATGGGAGCGTCTTGATGACCGGCGCGCTTGCAGGATTTCTACGCGATTTGAGTATGCGGGGCTGGCCAACAAGGATCAGTGGGATAGGCTCCAAGATGATATGATCGATGC
>CAYYFU010000026.1:4028-8930 GCA_964471095.1 uncultured Pseudomonadota bacterium | reverse complement strand
AACTGTGTGAATGGGGTCATATGAATGGGGTCAGGCAAATATATTTATATAACGACGCACACAGAGCGGTCGCCTAACTGGCGACGCGGTGAATCCATTCAGAGACGAGGGTTTGATACCTGACCCCGTATTTTTTTGCCTTGCGCTTTATTATCGTAACATTTTTCGTCAAAACCCGATCCTCTTTTGAGGGCCAGGAGGTGGAGTCATCAACTGCCGGATCGCATCGAACACCACTCTAAATTGGGAGTCGTATTTCTTTTCCAGTCCCTCCAGCTTTCGGGCGAGGTCCTTGTGGGTCATGATCATCATCCTTAATCTCACGAAGGCGCGAACGACCTGAATGCTCGCTCGCACCGCGTGCTCGCTCTTTAGAACATTGGCCAGCATGATCGCTCCATGTTCAGTAAAAACAGATGGTAACGACGTGGAATGCTTAAGATTTTTAAACCGGTCGCAATTTGCGACCAGTTGTTTTTTCTCCTCGGCGGTCAGGGTAAACATAAAATCTTCTGGGAAACGTGCTTGGTTCCGTTTGACCTGCTCGTTAAGCCGCTTTGTTGTGACCCCGTAGATTTTGGCTAAATCGGCATCTACCATGACCCGCTCGCCACGGAGCAAAAGGATAAGTTGCTCGACACTGGGGAGGACCTTTCCTTCAACGCTTTCTGCCGGTAAAAGTGTGCCCATTTTACTCTCCTTTGGTTTATGAACTTCCCCGCAGAAATCCGATCCGGCGGCCTTTGGAGGGTGGAGGCATCATCAACTGCCGGATCGCATCGAACACCACCCTGAATTGGGAGTCGTATTTTTTCTCCAACTCCTCCAGCTTCCGGGCGAGGTCTTTGTGGGTCGCAAGGATCTGCCGGAGGCGCCCGAATGCCCTCATGATCTCGATGTTCACAAGGATAGCCCGCCGGCTCCGGAGAACGCTGGATAACATCGCCACCCCAAATTCCGTAAAGGCATAGGGAAGATAACGTCGCCCACCCCACTCACTTGAGGTACCAATTTGGCACTTCAAGATGCTAACTTCTTGATTATTCAGTTGAAACATGAAGTCCTTTGGAAACCGCTCGCGATTTCTCCTCACGGCCCGATTGAGGGCTTTCGCCGCTACTCCGTAAAGCTCCGCCAGGTTCCGGTCCAACATGACCTTTTGTCCCCGGATCAGGAGAATCCGGCTCTCGACCCTTTCTACTGGCAGCAGTTCGTTCATAATTTCTCCTTGGGATAAAATCTCCCTCGGATTCAGATAAGCAAATTGGATGCCATGATGAGGTGGAATTAATTTGGTCAGAGACTCCTGTCCGTTTTCCTTGTCGTTTTCAAGGTAACATGCTAGAATCCTTCACAGAAATGACCACTTGGAAAAAGATTCCCCTCTGGAAAGATGTCTCCGAAAAGGACTGGAACGACTGGAACTGGCAGTATCACCACCTGGTCAAGACGGTGGAGGAGCTCTCCCAGATTATCCCGCTTTCCGCTGAAGAACTGCGCGCGGGCGAGGCGACCAAGGGGGAGTACAAATTCGCCACGACCCCTTATTACGCCACGCTGATCGATCCCCAAAATCCGGAATGCCCGATCCGCCTCCAGACCGTTCCGGATATCCGCGAAACCGGCAAGTCGACCTTTGATCTGCATGACCCGCTGGCGGAGGACGCGCATATGGTGGTTCCCGGGCTGGTCCATCGTTACCCGGACCGTGTGCTCTGGCTGATTACGACCTCGTGCGCGATGTACTGCCGTTTTTGCACCCGGCGGCGGATCGTGCTTGCCAAGGGGCATCGGACCGAACGCGAACTCCAGATGACGATGGAGTATCTGCGCAATCACCCCGAGGTCAGGGATGTGATCATCTCCGGCGGGGATGCCCTGTTTGTCGGGGACAAGTACCTGGAGACCTGTCTCAAGGGTCTGCGGGAGATCCCGCATATCGAAATCATCCGGATCGCCTCCCGCAATATCGTCGTTTGCCCGATGCGGGTGACGGAATCGCTCTGCAAGATGATCCGCAAGTACGCCCCGGTCTATATGATGACCCATTTTAATCATCCGTATGAGGTCACGCCGGAGGCGAAAAAGGCTTGTGAGATGCTGGCAGATCATGGTATCCCGACCATGAACCAGACGGTGTTGCTCCGTAAGATCAACAGCGATCCGGTGATTTTAAAGGCGTTGTTTCATGAGCTTTTGAAGATTCGGGTGAAGCCGTATTATTTGTACCAATGTGATTTGTCAGAGGGGATCGAACATTTCCGGACGCCGGTCCAGAAAGGGATCGAGATCATCGAGAGTCTCCGGGGACATACCTCGGGGCTCGCGGTGCCGGAATTTGTGATTGATGCCCCCGGGGGTGGTGGAAAGGTTCCTTTGATGCCGCAATATCTGATTTCTGAGTCGGACAAAAAGGTCGTGGTGAGAAACTACCGCGGCTTTCTCTCGGTTTACACCCAGCCGGAAGAGACCGACTGCGCCTGTTCAACGACGACAGAAATCGCCAAGCGGTATTCCCATATCCACCCCGAAGGTCCCGACCAACTGATGCACAGTCAGGTGGTCGGGATCGGTCCACTCGTTGGGACCGGCAAAGCCGGACCCCAACGATGAGTCGAGGGAGATACCGCTCTCCCTCGAACTCCCATCTGGATAAACGAGCGGGGTGACTAAATGTCGAAACTGAATCTGGACCGCGACAAGGTCGAGGCGTGCCGAAACGCCGCGGCCAAGATCGCCAAGAATATACAGGACTTTATTGATCACCACACCACGGTCTCGATCGAGAGGTCGGTGTTGCGCCTGTTCGGTGTGGAGGAGTCCATCCAAGGGCGGCCGCTCGCCAACGTCGTAATCGAAAACCTCACCTCCGAGGAGCTTTCGCTCGGGATCTGCCACTGGTTGGGTCGGGCGCTGGTGAGCCAGCGGACCACGCCGATCAGCTTCTGTCTCCGGATCGCGGAGGGGAGGGTCCGTTTTCAGGATCTTCCCGCGGTTGAACCGGAGGAGATCCGGAAGGTTTTGGCCCCGCTCGTTCAGCAGGCGCTCCACCGGATTGATGAGGCGCGAGACCTGCGGAGCGAACGGCTCGGTGCCTATCCCCCGTCCCCCCGTCCGCTGAAATACGTGATCGTTGCGACCGGCAATATCTATGAGGATGTCGAACAGGCGAAGGCGGCCGTCTCCGCCGGGGCGGATTGTATCGCGGTGATTCGGAGTACCGCGCAAAGCCTGTTGGATCATGTCCCGCAGGGGGCGACGACCGAGGGGTTTGGTGGGACCTATGCGACGCAAGAGAATTTCCGGATCATGCGGAAGGCGATGGACGAAATAGCGGACAAGGTCGGTCGCTACATCCGAGTCGTCAATTATTCCTCCGGTCTCTGCATGCCGGAAATCGCGGTAATGGGGGCGGTGGAGCGGCTCGACTATCTGTTAAACGACAGCATGTATGGGATCCTATTCCGCGACATCAACATGAAGCGGACCCTGACCGATCAGTACTTCTCCCGGCTGGTGATCGCCCGGGCCAGCATCGTGATCAACACGGGAGAGGATAATTATCTGACCACGGCCGAGTCGTTCCGTGCCTTTCCGCAGGTGTTGGCCTCTCAATTCATCAATGAACAACTGGCGCTGGCGGCAGACATGCTCCCCGAGCAGATGGGGCTCGGTCACGCCTTTGAGATGGACCCGACGATCCCGGACAGCCTTCTCTATGAGCTCGCTCAGGCCCAACTGGTTCGAGAGGTCTTTCCAAAATCCCCGATCAAATATATGCCCCCCACCCGGCACAAGACCGGCGACATCTTTTTTGGGCATCTGCTCGATGCGATGTTTGATCTGGTCGGGGTGATCACCCGTCAGGATATCCAGTTGCTCGGGATGGCGACCGAGGCGATCCACAACCCGCTGCTGCAGGATCGTTTCATGAGCCTCAAGGCGGCCAACTACATCTTTAATGCGGCGCGAGGTTTTGAAGACGAGATCGAATGGTCCCCCAACGGCAAGGTGATCCGACGGGCCCGATCGGTGCTGGAGGATGCCCAAAAACTGCTTCAGAAGGTTGAACAACTGGGGCTCTTCAAGGCGATCCATGAAGGGCTGTTTGCCAATATGCAGCGGGAGATGGATGGGGGGAGGGGGATGGAGGGGTTGATCCGTAAAGAGGCCCACTATTTGAACCCGATGCAGGACGCCCTGATGGAAAAAAGATTTGAGGAGTCGACCGAACGGATCTCTCGGCGGCCGGCAGGTCCTGCGGGCCGGAGGGGCCGACCGGATCGGGGTCGTCGACCGGAACGACGAGGGCGATCGGATCGGCCGGATCGGCCGCATCGTCCACGGGATGGGCGTCGGGGAAGGGGACCCCGTGGTCCTCGAAGGGATCAGGGAAATCGCGAGCCGCCCAAGAGTCCTGCTGGGAGCTCGGAACCCTCTTCTAGTACTGGCGGGGGAGAGACCGGTTAAATGATGAACAACAAAGACCTGACAAAATTGAAACCGTACGGCGATCATCTGAACGACGGAAAGATCCAGCTTTCGTTCACCTTGCCGGTTGCGGCGTCCGATCAAGCCAAGGAGGCGGCACGACTTTATCTGGAGAAACTGGGGTTGCGCCTGCCGCTCATCACCTGGATGGAGCCGGTGGGACAGGAGTATTCCTTCTTTGTCGGTTATGGATATGCGACCCCAACGGTCGATTTGACGGCGATCAAGGTGGTCAAACCGGAGTTTCCGATCCTGTCTCGGGAGGAACTCGTCTCGCTGGTTGAAGAGAAATTGAAACGCCCCTTGGTGGTGGTCGGCGGGACGACAGGCTCGGATGCCCATACCGTCGGGATCGATGCGATCCTCTCGATCAAGGGGATCCATGGCGACAAGGGGCTGGAGTACTACCCC
>CAYYFU010000026.1:0-4018 GCA_964471095.1 uncultured Pseudomonadota bacterium | reverse complement strand
TGGTGAACCTCCGGGCCCAGGTTTCGAACGAGGTGTTGGTCGAAAAGGCGGCCGAGATAAAGGCGGATGCGATCCTGGTCTCGCGGGTGGTGACCCAACAGGACCAGCATTTAAAAGACCTGAAGGATCTGGTCCCATTGTTAAAACGGGAGGAGCGTCTTCCGAAGCATTTGCTAAAAATTGTCGGGGGTCCGCGAATGGATCACCGGACTGCCCAGTCGGTCGGTTTTGACGCCGGGTTCGGTCCGGGGACCCGTCCCTCGGAGGTGGCGAGTTATATCGTCCATGAGCTGTTGAGGAGAACGGGACAAGCAGCCGAGGCGCCCCAGAAAAAATCCTCACTCCTCGGGTGGTTTGGTGGCGGCAGCGAAGGGGTTTGAAGGTCTAATGAGGTTGAGTCTTATCGGGGATTTCTCTCGTGAGTCTGAACACGATCCTCCGATTGCGGGCGCGTCCCTCCGCGGTGTTGTTAGAGGCGGCCGGCTTTTTTGAACCGTACCCCTTGTGTCTAAAAAGGTCCCTCGACATTCCCTTGCTTGTCAGGTAGCCCACAACGGTCAGGGCCCGGGCCTCGGAAAGTGCTTGGTTATGTTCCTCACTCCCGGTGCTATCGGTGTGTCCCTCAACCTGGAGCCCGGTGATTGTTGGGTCGCCTTTGAACTGTCCCGCAAGCTTGTCCAGTGCCTCACGTCCCGAGGGTGTCAGCGTTGCCTCATCGACATCGAAATGAATATAGGCGGTGAGCTCATTTCGTCCCCCCCCATAACGGACCGGTTGGTCTGACTTAGGTCCCTTCGGAATCGGTATGATGATGGATTTTGAGCCGTAGCCCGGTTCTATAGTGAAGGTGTCTTCGGCATTCGGACAATCGGGGGCGTCGACAATGAGGGTGTATTCCCCCGGCGGCAAATCCGCTGAATAATCATTTTTAGAGCGGGGCAAGGGTCTTTTCTCACCTGTGGTTGTAAAAACGACCCAAACCTGTGCCTTGCGGATCGGTTTTTTGCCTGCTTCATAAACTGGCTTAACCCGGAGTTGAACCGTCGGAGAGGGCTCGGCCGGTTCCGGATGGATTTCAGGAGGTGATGAGGGGGGGGTCGTGGAAACCTTGCATCGCTCCGTACCGGTTTGTCCTGCGACAACTGTCTCCAGCTTTTGCGCCGCCTGTCGGGCACGTTCATGGCGTGCCTCCGCTGACTCACCGGGAATCTCCTCGAGCGGTATGTCGCGTGGAACCGCCATATCGACAGAGAGGCCTGGTCGTCTGATCCTACAGTCAAAAGTAACGGCGACCTGAATTTCTCCCATCGGTTTTCCTCCTCGGCTGCTTCTATCGGCCCCGCCTGAAAATGGTTGCTAAAAAGTTTCTGTGTTGGTTTCTGTGCGTTGAAAATTATTGTTGACATGTAGGCAGTAAATGCCTACAGTGTAGGCATGAAATCGAATCAAAGGATTCAGTATACGATCCGTAATCTCACTCCCCAACTCGATCGGACCTTGCGTCAAAAGGCGCGGGAGATGCGACAGAGTCTTAATGAGGTGGTGCTTGAGGCGGTCAGCCGTGGTGTGGGTCTTAAAGATCAACCTGTGATCCATCATGATCTCGACTCATTGGCTGGTACCTGGCTTGAGGACCCGGCATTTGAAGAGGCGCTCCGCCAACAGGATCAAGTTGACCCCAAAATGTGGTCATGAGGATAGCCCTCGATACTAACCGTTATATCGATTTTTGTAAGGGGGAACCGGAATCGGTTCGAGTTTTACAGACATCTGAGGTTGTTTGTATCCCCTTTATTACGGTAGCGGAACTTCGTGCCGGTTTTCGGTGCGGCTCCCGCGGCGAGGAGAATGAGAAAATCCTCATCCGTTTTTTAAATTCGGCACGTATTGAAGTGTTATATGCCGATGACCAAACGACCCATCATTACGCCAGATTGTTCGCTCAACTGCGCAAACAAGGAACACCGATCCCCACGAATGATCTTTGGCTGGCGGCCTTGGTCACACAGCACAATCTGATCCTGTTTGCTCGGGATCAACACTTCGACCACCTGCCGCAGATTCCAAGGATTTAGAGGAAAAGATGCCGAAGGCAAAAGTCGGTTGGAAGGCGGTGATACGGAAGAAACTCACCCGAAGTGACGCCCACTACTCGGGTGGTTTGGTGGCGGGGGCGAAGGTGCTGGAGCTGTTCGGCGATGCCGCGACCGCCCTCTGTCTCCGCGAGACCCGGGGCAAGGACGAGGGGCTGTTCCGCGCCTATTCCAGTGTGGATTTTCTTAAACCACTCTACGCGGGTGACACGATCCTCGTGACCGCGCGGGTGATCAAGGTCGGCAACACCTCCCGAACCTATGACTTTATCTGCCGGAAACTCAAACCACGCCGCGAAATCACGACCCGCGCCGTCGGGACGGTGGTGATTCCGTCACTGAAAATTCGCTGAGTCCGACTCGCTCTATTTAACCAGGTGGAGATGGATCAATTTTTTGGCAAGGTTGTAGATATCCCGTTTTCCCCCTTCTTGGCGAAGGCCAACCGCCACTACGATAACAATCACTCGCATTCTTTCCACCTTGTAGATAATTCGGTAGCGTTGACCCACGGCTCGCAAACTTCGATACCCTGAAAATTCACCGGTGAGGGCCTTCCCCTGTTTTTCCGGTTCCTGAATCAGTCCATCAATTCTTTCGATGATCTTTTCACGCACCCGCCGATCAGAAATGTCCGCGAGCATCCGAGCAGCGATCGTGGTGAGTTCAATCCGAAAGGTCACAGTGGAAGGCGTTTTTTAACCTTTACCCAAGGAACCGTCTTGCCGGCCCGGACCTCGCGAATTCCCTGGCGAAGATCGGCGAGGAGCTTCTCATCCCCGGCGATTTCCAGGGTTTCGACCAGGGATTCGTAGAACTCCCAGGAGAGGACCGCCAATACCGGTTTTCCCCTCCGGGTGACGGTGACTGCGCCTGTTTCCGGAGACCTCTCAAGGCTTTCCGGAAGGCTGGTGAGCCTGTTGCGAATTTCGGCAATCGGCATCGTTTTCGACATAGTACATGTAAATGTACATTAAGATGTACAGGTTGTAAAGCCGAGATTTGTTTGACTTGATTAACCCTATCACCGCGGCGCGGTGAGATCCACTGCTCGCCGGATCTGTTCGAGGGTCGGTTGCTCGCCAAGTCTCTCCATGAGGGGCTCAAACAATGCCGGCCGATCTTGGAGGGGGATGTTTTTCCTCGCCATCGCCTCGTTCACCAGGAAGACAACCTTTCTCTTTGAAGGGTCGTCTCCGTCAGGCCGAGGGTCTGCAAAAAGCCCCGGTCCGCCGGGTCAAAACGAAGTCTGTCGGCAGGGTCTCCCATAGACTGCCTCTCTTATCGCCCGCCAGGCGGGAAGGTTGCGTCTTTTCGGGAAAAAAATAACAAGCAACCTTCTGCCAGGGCCTCCGATAACCTCCGCCTTAATTCCGCACCAAAAAAGAGAGGGATCTCCCTCCCAGGCTTGATTTCTCTCGCCTGTAGCCGATTTCTCGGCTAAAAAATCATTCACCTAAAAGATTGATCCAAGAAAGGAGATCCCGATGCCTTTACACCACCAAGTCGCCTTCGATTTCAAGCTGGAAATGACCAAAAAGAACGCCTCGGTCACCTCGTTTGGGGGGTTGCCGCTGCTGCGATTGGCCCTCCGGAAGCTGGGGCTGATCGAGGAGATGAGGAAGTTTTTCTTGAAGGAGAAGGGGCATGCCGACGAGGTG
Organism: uncultured Pseudomonadota bacterium; assembly: GCA_964471095.1. Classification (GTDB taxonomy): domain Bacteria; phylum UBA10199; class UBA10199; order JACPAL01; family JACPAL01; genus CAYYFU01. The sequence continues at coordinate 264 of CAYYFU010000026.1, read as the reverse complement.
ATTCTCGAAGCCCTGACCCTGCTCCTTGCCGCCGGAGGACGATCGTTATCGGATTGGGCGCACCTCTCCGGCGAGATTGGGTTCCAGAAGATTTATGGAACCTGTCCCTCGGTCGATACCCTGGAGAGATACCTCAAGAGGTTGGAGATGACAGTTCCAGACAGAACTTCTTCCTGTGGTCAGGTGGGATACACCACCGGCCTGGAACGACTCCACCGGATGCTGATTCAAAAAGCCTGGGCGTTGGCCGGATGTCCCAAGAAG
>CAYYFU010000025.1:0-11574 GCA_964471095.1 uncultured Pseudomonadota bacterium | reverse complement strand
CTCCAGGGCGTTATCAAAGGAAAAGGAGTCGCTCCCCTCCGGCATAATGATCGGCTTGAGCAGACCGTTGCGACGGGCCCAGGGGAGCTCCAGCAGATCCGGCTCGCGGGCCCGCATCCAGTTACGGTTACCGGCAATCGTGTTGATCTCCCCGTTATGCGCAACAAAGCGGAACGGTTGCGCCAACTGCCAGGAGGGCAAGGTGTTGGTCGAAAACCGTTGATGATAAATGGCGAGCGCCGTTTCGAAATCAGGGTTTTTCAGGTCCAGGAAAAATTCCGCGAGCTGGGGGGCGATCAAAAAACCTTTGTAGACGATCGTTCGGGAGGAAAAGGAGCAGACATGCAGGTCAAAGAAGGAGTGTTCCAGGGAGAGCGCCTCGACCTCCTTTCGCAGTTTAAAGAGGGTCCGTTCGAATTCCCCCTGGGTGATCTTTCCCTTCCGACCCACGAGGAACTGTTCGATGACCGGTTGGGTCGCCCGTGCCTTTTCCCCCAATGCCTCGGGATTGACCGGCACCTTTCGCCAACCGAGGATCTCCAGGCCGTACTTGGTTGCTCTTTCTTCAAAAAATTGACGGCAACGCTCGCGGACCAGATCGGCTTGAGGGAAAAAGACCATCGCCACCGCGAGGTCACCCGGCTGCGGGATTGGATGCCCCCATCGGGCCACCTCCTGGACCAGTAGCTTGGCGGGGATTTGGGTCAGAACGCCGGCGCCATCACCGGTCTTGCCGTCGGCCGAGACCGCCCCGCGATGGGTGAGGTTCGCGACCGCCTCGAGCGCCTTCTCTAAAATATCGTGACTTTTGTAACCGAGAATATTGGCAACAAACCCGGTGCCACACGAAGATCTTTCAGTTTCGCTCGAACTGGCTGAGCCAGATTCTCGCTCACCATCTTCCAGCATTGAGGGAAAGTGTAGCGAAGCAGTGCGTCAATGGCAAGTCGATGTTTTTTGGGTTGACTCCTGGGGAGGCTGATCTAAGTCCCCTCTAATGCCCGACAAGGAACTAAACCAACTCCCGCCGCTGGCGGTCGATTTTTTCAAGGCCGATCCGGGGTTCCGCCCGCTTCTTGAATCGCTCTGCCCGCCCGACCAAAAAAAGCGCCTGCTGGGACAACTCGACGCCTTTTCCCAAAAGGTTTCGGGACGGTGGGACGAGCTGGCGCGTGAGACCGCGCTCGATTACGACGGCCCCCGAATCGAATCCTATGATCGGGTCGGAAACCGGATCGACCGGGTCTGGCTCCCCCCTCCGGTCCGTCAGCTCCGGCGCGAAGTGGTCGAGGGGGGGATCTTTCAAAACGATTCCCAGCTGGAATTTTATGCCAAGGTTGCGCTCCTCGCCCATTGGGGGGAGGCCTCGGTCACCTGCCCGCTCGCCTGCACGGAGGGGTTGATTCGCGTGATCGAGGCGGTCGGTTCCGATTTCCTCAAGAAAAATTTTCTCCCGAAACTTCGCTCCACAGAAACACCCTTGGCTGGATCCCAGTTTATCACCGAGCAGGATATCGGTTCGGACGTTGGCGGGCTTACCACTCAGGCAGTGTCCGAGGGGAACGGGGCCTGGCGGCTTTCCGGCGAAAAGTGGTTCTGTTCCGCGATCGATGAATTTTTCCTGATCGCCGCCCGACCCGAGGGGGCTCCCGAAGGGACTGCCGGGGTGGCGATTTTCCTGGTCCCGCGTCTGGTGGATGGGAAGCTGAATGGACTTCGGATCAAACGGTTGAAGGAAAAGATGGGGACTAAGGAGTTGCCGACGGCGGAGATCGATCTCGAGGGGGCGCTTGCCTACAATATCGGACCGGTCGAGCAGGGGTTCAAAAACCTGATGAATTACGTGATCAACACCTCGCGGGTGATGAATGCGGCGAGTGCCTGCGGGGTGATGGCGCGCGCCTGGCTGGAGGCCGACCATTACGCCCGCCGTCGATCCGCCTTCGGCCGGAAAATTATCGAATACCCGATGGTCCAGGAGAGTTTGCAAAAGATCCGGGCCCTGCTGGAGCCGCGGCGGGTGGTCTTCTTTCACCTTGTGAGCGAGCGAGACCGGTTGCCCACGGCTGATTTCTCCGGCGACGCGGCACTCTGGCAGAGGTTCCTGATCAACATCTGCAAGTACCGGACATCGGCCGCCGCCACCGAGGCGACCCATGAGGCGGTTTTGATCCTCGCGGGAAACGGAACGATCGAGACCTTTTCCGTCCTGCCCCGGCTCTATCGCGACAGTCTGGTGCTGGAGACCTGGGAGGGGTCGCACAACACCCTCGCCTTGCAAATCGCTCGGGACGGCCTTCGATTCCCGTTTGGAGAATATTTACAGGAGAACATCCTCAGGCGGGCAGATCGGATCGGTCAAAAAGGTTTGAGGCAGGCGGCTGATTGGCTTTCCCGTTCTTGGAAGGAAACCGCTCCGCTCCTGGAGCGACTTTCCGATGAAAATTGGGTCAGTCGAGAGGCGCGCCGCCTCGCAGATCGGCTGGGATCTCTGCTGGAGGTCGCCTTATTTGCCGACCTCGTGGCCCTCCCGTCCGGTCCTCGTTCTCGCGAAGCGATTCTGCTCGAGACCCTCTTGGGGATACCGCGGTGAAGTAAATTGAGGCGGTGGCGGCGGTGTTGGGGCTGGACGGCAAATTTCTGATTACCCTCCGGCTCTAGACCTCCCCGATGGGGCATTTCTGGGAGTTCCCGGGCGGCAAGATCGAACCGGGGGAGACGATCGAACAGTGCGCGATCCGCGAATGTGAAGAGGAAATCGGCGTCACCGTGCGACCGCTCCGCCGACTCCGAGAGGAGTGGTACGATTATCCGCACGGTCGCGTGCACCTCCATTTTGTCCTTTGCGAGATTGTTTCCGGAGAACCCCGCCCGATCCACTGCCGGGAGGCGAAATGGATTGAACCGCGGGAGTTCCCGAATTATGAATTTCCCCCGGCGGATGTGAGGGTGATTGATGATCTCTTGACCTCTCCCCATCCCTCTCCCTAGCAGCTTGACGAGGGGGGATTCTAAAAACACTTTTATTATCAATAACTTATCAAGCCGTTGGGCGTGGTATATATTTGCACGCCATTTGTATAGCTAGTTTCAAAGCAACTTTGTCTCTTGGTGTGCCGATAATAGAGGTGTTATGGGACTTTGGCAGGTTTTTTCTCTCTCTTTTTTCAAGGGGTGCGGTGGGGACGACCCGGAACCTGCTCCTCCAGCACAACCAACACAAAAGCCTTCGAACCAACAGCCAACTGCCTATACCCTAAACGATAGCGACACCTTCAAATACCTCGTTTGGAACCGCGACATGACCGTCGTCTGCCCAGAAAACAGGCATTGCCTCTTTCGGGTCGGCAAGGAGGTAAAGGCGGTCAACGCCGGCGATCCCAATCGTCAATTTCAACTACAGGCCGGCACTTCGCTCCGACCCCTGGGGGTCCGCCAACCTCCCCCCGAATATCATAAGGTCCGGAAGAAAATCCCCGCAGAGGTGGTTGATTCGCTGAGAGGCGCTCCAATCAGGGGTTTTATGGATGCCCATGGAATGGAAAAGTGGGGTGCAACCAATCCCAATCGCTCCATCAGCGCTGACAAAAGGAGCTTTCGATTAACATTCCTTCCCAACGACCATGACACCCTATCTGAGCGAGAAGCACCATCTAGAGCCTTCGGGAAGGGTTCCTTCGTTTCTGATTTCGAGGAAATGATTAACAAGAAACTGAGGGAGCTGGGCCATGGCGATCTCCAAGCCGTCGTCTTTCGCGTGCCCGGACCCGGTCCGACGATCGAGGTCTCTCTCGTCCCCCGCAACTGGAAGCAGAAAGAGGCTTCGCCATAGAACGAAAAATAGGGAACTGTACTTATTCCTTATGCGGCAACTGGTGGTAGTCCACCACCTCTTCGTCGGTGGCTGATGGGGATTTTCCCTCGGCGATCTGCTCTTTCACCTTCTTCACATCCTTCGCGCCTAGATGCGACGGCTGGCCGAGCGAGGCCATCACCTCGTTGGTCATCCGGGCGGTGATATGTTCATGGATAGAACCGGTGCCGTCAATATCCCTCTCTAAAAATGAGTCAATCTTTTCGTTCGAGACGCCGGTCGCAAGCAGGGTGTCGAGCATCTCGCGGTACCCGAAAGAGGGCGAGAGGGTGTTGAAGGCGGCGACCAGTCGGATGCAATCGGGACAGGTCCGCTTCAGAAATCCAGCCTTGGATTGGCAATAGGCGCAACGCATCGGGAGAGGATATCAGAATTTCTGCTTCCTTGACCAGAGGAGCAAGGCAATTCCCAAGGGGAGGAGCAGCAAGGTGATCCGGCCGGGCACCTTGCCGACCGGCGATTCGGACAACGGCACGGTTCGGCCGGAATGGTATTCGTCATAGGTGCCGACATTCCAATACCGCTCCTTCAAGGGGACCGTGACCAGCACGGAGGCCGCCAGGGAGAGCGCCAAAAAAACGATCGGCAATGAGCGGTGGATTTTTTGAAACTCAAATTTGAGCAGAAACCCGACGTCATAGGCGAGGTAATAAAGGACAAAGAGATAGACGATCATCCAGGAGGGGACTTCGGAGGCCTTGACGAAATACATGAACATCCAGTCGGGGGCGAGCCGGTAGGAATAGTAGACCAGCAGGACAAATATCGTCAGGAGGATCTTGCCGGACAAATTGGCACGCGTCCCCAGCACCGTTTTGGGAGCTCCCTTGACCCCGTAGCCAAACATCGTTCCGAGTGCAATCAGCACCGGCCAGTCAATGATAAATGTTGGAGTCTCCCTCCTTTCAAATCTAGGCCTTCATTTCGAGCAACGGGTCGCATATTCGATAGACCCCCTCAACCTTTTCAACAAAGCCATAATCGATGAGCCGATTCAACATAATACTGAGTTGAGATTCCGACGTTTGAGTTTGCCGCTTGATCTCTTCCCATCGGGCCCCTTCTTTCATCGCATGGAGAATCCTGAGATATCTTGGCTCGGAACGGGCCGAAAATCGTACAAACTCCTCTTGGGCGACATGCCCTCCTTCTTCCTCGGTTTTTTGGAGTGCGGTTTTATGCGGCAAGCGGAGTCGATACCATCCATATTTCGTCAACCATCCGATAATCCCATCCAATCTCTGGATTGCCTCCACGATCTCTTCTTCTTTGATTTCCGTACCAGCCTTTTTGCCGCCCTCTCGTAAAAAATGAAGCCCTTCCTCCTTTGTCAGCCGCCGCGTCGAGAGTTCAAAAACAGCGCGCCCATAAAGGGGGGCTTTGGTATTTGCTTGCCCGAGGAAACTCATCAACATCCCCTTTTCCGAACCGGAAACGACCATTTTGATGTGGGGATAGTTGTCAAAAATGGAGGCGAGCAAGTAATCGACCTTCATTTTTTTAAGGAGTTGAACTTCGTCGATAACGAGCGTTATTTTCTGCTTATTGAGATAATCCAAATCTTTTTTATGAAGGTCCAGAGACCAGGAAATTCCCTTGAGTGAAACCCCTTTAATCTGGAACCGCCTGAGTTTGCCCACCTCTTCGGAGAGTTTTTGAAAAAACTCGTTCCGAGAAACGATTTCACGACCATCCAGCCAGACATACTTTTTCCGGGATGCATTGAGGACAACCCGGATGAGACTGGTCTTCCCTGTCCTGCGGAGCCCATGAACAACAATCAGGGGAATCTGCGGGTCTTCCAGCGCCTTTCTTAACTCCTGTTGCAAGACCTCGAAATTAAAGAAGTCTTCCGGCCTCTGCTTGGCTTGTGGATCAAAATACATAAAACTCCTTATAGGGATAAGTAACTCATATATACTATAAGTAACTAATACTTATATGGTAGACTGTCAAGAAGCTCGCAACTTTGAATACTCACATGATGGGCACATTGGAAACGCCGCGTTCTTGATTGCAACATCATTTGCATTTTATAAACACAGAGGTTGGTTACACCCACCCCTGCGCTTTATACCACGCCACCGTCTCTTTCAAACCTTTTTGGAAATCGGGATAGTCGAACCGAAAGCCGGTCCTTTTAAGCTTCTCACTGGAGTAGACAAAATCTCTGCCGAAGTACCGCACGCTGTCCCGTTCGAACTTGGGAGGCCGGCCGCCGAAGATCCGTTGCCGCCAGCGGCCGAGCCGGGCCCAGGCCAACAAAAACGTCTTGAAGAGCCGGGTGGGAACCGGCGGAAGGAGGTTGAACGGTTTTCCCGCCGCCGCCGCGATCATCTGAAAAAATTCCGTCGTTCCCGTTTGGCTGTCATCATTCACGTTGTACGCCTCGCCGTCGGTCTCCGGATGTTCGGCAAGGTAAAGGGCCGCCCGGCAGACATCACGCACATGGACCGTCGGGATCTTGAAGGTAAAATTTCGGGGGATAGAAACCTTTTTCATTTTCAGCACGTCGAGAAACATCTGCCCACCGGCATAAATAGCCCGGGGTCCATAGACGGTGGTTGGTCGGATCGAACTCCAGTCGAGTCGCCGTTCCCGACAGAAACGGGCCACCTCTTCCTCCTCCTGCCACTTGGTTTTGAGGTAGTTACTTGCCGGTTCAATCGGGGAGTTTTCGGTAAAGGGAAGTTCGTCCGGAGATCGAGGAAATCGATAAATCCCTCCCGCCCCCCAAATGATGATCTTTTTGAAGGAAGGGGATTTTACCAACGCCTCCAGGAGGTGGCGGGTCCCTCCGACATTGACCCGATACAACAACTCCCAGGGGGCGGAATAACTGAACACCCCGGCGATATGAAAAACGGATTCCACCCCCTGGAGGATGGGGGTCAGATTTCCGGCGTCGACGGTCAAATCAGCCGGAACCAGCTCGACACCGAGATTTTTAACCAGACTGGGGAAACGTCCGGCTTGTCGATTATCGGATTCGCAGGCGGAGGCGAGGTCGGTGGCCCGGATTCGATAACCGGCCTGATAGAGGAGCTCGATCATATGAGTCCCCATGAAACCGCAGGCACCGGTGACCAGACAGAGTGAAGACATTTCTTGCTTTTTGCTTCAGCCCCCCCTAGTTGTCAATACGAGGGAGATCATGCGCGTCTTCATCACCGGGGCAACCGGATTTTTGGGGAGTCACCTCGTGGATCGCCTCCTCGAAAAGAAATGGGATATCCATCTCCTGGTCCGTCGTACCTCCAACCTCCAGTGGCTCTTGGGGAAAAAGGTCCATTACCACTTTGGAGATCTGACCGGTGACCTGAAGGGGCTGGCCGAGGGGTTGAAGGAGGCCGACATCTGTTTTCATCTGGCGGGGGTCATTTCTGCCCCCCGGGTAGAGACCTATTACGAGGTGAACACCCAGGGGACCGCCAACCTGCTGGAGACGGCCCTGAAGGTCCACCCTCAGATTAAAAGGATTGTCATTGTCTCCAGTCTGGCGGCCCATGGTCCGAATCTCAATGATTCGCTGGCCCGGGAAGAGGATGACTGTCATCCGATCACCGATTACGGTCAGAGCAAGCGGGATGCGGAGCTGGTGACCTGGCGTTACCGGGATCGACTGCCGGTGACGATCGTCCGACCCCCGGCGATCTATGGCCCCAGGGACCGACAGGTCCTACGGTACTTTTGGATTGCCGATAAGGGGTTTATTCCGGTCCCCAAGGGGGGAGGGAGGGTAATGAATATCGCCCATGTCCAGGATGTGGTGACCGGGATGCTGTTGGTTGCCGAAGACCCGAAGGCGGTCGGGGAGATATTTTTCATTGGAGATTCAAGGGATTATGAATGGGGAGAGGTAGCGGACTTCATCGCCCTGGCCGTCAAAAAGAAGGCGATTCGAATCAAAATACCGATCCCGCTGGCCCAATGGGTGGGGGGGGTGCTTGGATTTTTGGCCGTGATTACGGGGAGATCCGGATCGATCCTCCGGACCAGTTTTGCCAATTTTTTGCAGAAAAACTGGGGGCTCGATATCGGCAAAGCGAGGCGGGTTCTGGGTTACGAGCCAGGGCACCCCTTGAAGCGAGGGATGGAGGAGACCGCCGCCTGGTATCGGGAGGAAGGGTGGTTGTAAAAAAAGTGAGTTGAGCAGAAAATAGTTAGCAACCTTTCAGAAAGGGCGACGAAGTTTGGGGTGAGAATTCGACAGAGGGTCTTAGTGGAAAAAAGACGCCACCTACGCCAGTCGATTCCAGGGGGTTCGCCGCTCACGGCGAAGTTAATCTTGAGCGGGGGTTCGCTCCTTGAGTTGACCGCCTTACGCACCATCGAAATCGGGGCCAAACCGTTAAACATCAGCCAGGGAGGGATCTGTCTGACCCTGCTTTTGGATGTCCCCTGGGAGACCCTGGCCCCGAAAAAAGAGGTTTCTCTGCTGCTCAGCCAGGGGGATCAGGCCTGGCTCCTCCCGGCGATTGTCGTCAGGCAGGGGGAGAATCACCGTACCTTGGGATTGCGTTTTGCCGACCCCCTTCCGACGGTCGCCCCGTTTCTTGCCCCCTCCGAACTTCAATAGGTTACTTTACAGACCCGAGAATTCTTATTAAGAGAGGACCATGTACAAGAAAACCAAGGTGGCTCGTCGGAAACATCGTCGACGGCAGGGGAAGAAGATCAGGTCCTTCCGTTACCGCGGACGATAAAGAAAATCGGTCTGGCAATAGGAAGGGACCCAACTTTTTTCCAGCAGATGTTGAGGGACACCCGTATAGTTGAACGCCCGGCCGTCCCGGATCATTTGATCGATATCAAACAGATGCCTCGCCTCCGGGATGTCGTTGAAAAAGATCCGATAGAGCGGCCCGACCATCCATCGTGCCACCCTGATTCCGATTGACCCGATGAAGTTCCGTCGCTGTCCGATATGGGCCAGTTCGTCGACCATGATCTCATGGAGCAATTCGCGAACCCGATCACGCGCCTCCAGCTCATCGGCAAACACGGTGTCGAGGAGTCGATCGGTATGAAGATAGAATGTAATCCCCATCAGTTCGGTCACAAACGCCGGAGGGGCCATCAGGAATTCCGGAAAGTAGGGGAAAATTTTGTAGACCTTTTGCATCAAAGGGGAGAGCGGGACCCACTCCACGCGGTCCAGATGAAAGGTCCGGAACATCTCGTGAAAAAACCGGACATGGCAAAATTCCTCACAGAGGTGGTAGCGGCTGATCTTGTCGGTCAAGCTCTTGGCAGTTGCCATTGAGGGGAGATAATCCCAGGCGGCGGAGACCCCGACCCACTCGTGACGGGCGAACTTGTAGATGCAGGAGAGCAACAAGGTTTTCTTGTCAAAACGGGTTGGATCCTCTTTGAGTGCGACATAATTCCGGTAGAACTTTTCAGGATCGGGGAGCGGTTTCATCGATCGGACCGGATGGGACTGAAAATACTGCAGTCGGTCCCGTTTCTTTTTTAAATCCTGATCGTTCTCAAAGATCTCCCCGGAGTGGTTTTGGGAAAAGGCCCAGTAGTTCTCAAAGTTTTTCTTCCGTTGATCTCGGTTACTCGGGGAAAAGATAGAAAGGTACACGGTCAGAATACTCAACATTAATTCCTAAAAAAAGCAACTGAGCTTCTGAATTACCGGTTGCGGGGATTTAACGCTCCTGATAGGGCTAACCTCGTTTTCGGGCTCCCATCGTCTAGAGGCCTAGGACGGTGCCCTCTCACGGCATAAACACCGGTTCGAATCCGGTTGGGAGCGCAAACAAAGGAGGACTCTATGCACATCACAAAACTAGCCATCATGATGGTGGTATTTCTGGCTCTGTCGATTCCGGCACTGGCCAAGACCTTCAAGGTCAGTGAGTATAAAAAGTCGGGTATTTATGAGCAAGAGATCGGCGATTTCCGTTACTTGCACGATACAGTGACCGGATTGTGTTACTTCCTATATGCGAACGGAAACACGGCCGCCGGACTGACCTCGGTCGATTGCGATCGCGTCACCCAACGGCCCGAATGGTCCAACTTGCTAAAAACACCGGCGTCCGAGGACGAGCCGGAGGCAGCGCCGGCGGAAGAACCTAAAGCGGCCAAGCCCAAGAAAAAGAAGTAGCGGGCAAATCCGGTTGGGAGCGTAACCTAGAGATCCTGCAACAGGGAAATCTGTTCCTTGATCTCCAGCAAAAACTCCTCCCAGTAGCGGCGCTCCTCATAATAAGGAAAGGCGTGTCGGAAGATCGGCTCTTCATAACGTTGACCGATCCAGGCGGCATGGCGGATCATCCGCAAGGTGCGGAGCGGTTCGGTGAGGATCAGGGTTGTTGGATCGAATCGCCGAAAAGTTTCATACCCCTCAAAAAACGCCTCGCGCTGTCGTTTCCGCTCCTCTTCATTCCCATAAAAGAGCATCCAGAGGTCCTGGGCGGGAGGGGCGATCACCATGTCGTCGAAGTCGACCAGATGCGGGCCGTTCTTGTTCCACAAGATGTTTCCGGGGTGACAGTCGCCGTGCACGGGAAAATTTTCCACTTTCTCAAAAAAAGGTCCGATCCGCTTTAGGGCCTGCAACAGGGAGGTTTCAAGATTCTTCTTCAGATCGGCCGGGAGAAACGGTTGACCGAGGATAAATTCCAGGCTGGCGTAGCCGTAGGTTTGGGGGTTTAAAGTGAGCCGATGCGCGGCATGGAAGGTTTGTCCGATGTTGTGCAGACGGGCGAGGGTGCGTCCCAACCAGCGGCGGTCTTCATCGGACGTTTCGTCATGCGCCTTTCCCCGGAACCTGGGGTAGAGGGCGTAATAGATGGAATCGGCCTGCGCCAGCGTCTCCACGGCAGGCAGGTGTCGGGAGAGCTTCAATGGGGGGACCGCCGGAACTTCGGCCTCTTCCAAGGCGAGCAGAAACCGGTGTTCGTCCGCGATCGTCTCTTCGCTCCACCGTCCCGGCCGATAATATTTGGAAATAATCGGTTCGTGATCCTCCCACCCAATCTCGTAGACCCGGCTTTCGTAGCTATTCAACGGGACCAAAACGCCGGTGGGTCGAAATCCTTGCACGGCAACCGATTCGAAGATCGCTTCGGGGAGGAGGTGGTCAAAACGCACGGCGGGAGTGTCTCACTTATTCTCGGCCGCCCGCTTTTCCTGATACTGTTTGACCAGCAGTTCCTGGATGTTCCGCGGGACCGGGGCGTAACGCAGGAATTCCATCTGAAATTCTCCCTTCCCCTGGGTGCTGCTCCGGAGATCGGTGGAATAACCGAACATCTCGGAGAGCGGGACTTCCGCGTCCACTTGCACGTATTTATTCACGGTACCGGTCGAGACAATGATCCCGCGCCGCTGGTTGATCTGGCCGACCACCGCCCCCTGAAACTCCTCCGGAGCCTGGGTCTGCAGCCGCATGATCGGTTCCAGGATAATCGGTCTGCAGGCGTTGTAAAACTCCCGCACTGCGGTCATCGCGCAGATCCGGAACGCCATCTCCGAGGAGTCGACATCGTGGTAGGCGCCGTCATTGATCACCACCCGAACTCCGGCGACCGGGAAGCCGATCAATAGCCCCTTTTTCAACTGCTCCTGAAACCCCTTGTCGCAGGCCGGGATAAATTCGCGCGGGATCTTGCCGCCGACAATCTCATCGACAAACTCATAATTGTTCACCGCGTCGGGCGGGAGCGGTTCAAAGTAGCCGG
>CAYYFU010000024.1:0-11579 GCA_964471095.1 uncultured Pseudomonadota bacterium | reverse complement strand
GCCAAGCTCTCGATAGGGAAAAGAATTAACTGGATGGTCCGGCAGGCGGTTCAACGATATCAGCATGATGGCATCCTCTTTTATGCGATCCTCTACGAAGACAGTCCGGAGAATGCCCGCGAATTTGTCAAACGTTTTGGGGAAGGGGCGCCGATCCTGCTCGACCCGGGTCTCAAGACGGCGATCGATTATGGCGTTTCGGGGGTCCCCGAGACCTTCTTCATTGACCCCGAGGGGGTTGTTGCCTACAAACATACCGGGATGCTGAGCGCGGACGTCCTGTTCAGCAAGATTGAAGGATTGCGATGAGGCTTTTGTTATTAGTCATTGCACTGCTGATCGGTTGTGGTCAGACCGTTTTGACGCCAGAACAGCGGGCGGATCAGATCGGGAAACAGCTCCGCTGTCCGGTCTGCCGCGGCGTCCCGATTGCGGAATCACCGGCGGCGCTGGCCCAGGAGATGATGGGGATCGTCCGGGAGCAGGTGGCACAAGGAAAGTCTGACGAGGAGATTTTAAAATACTTTGAAGAGCGGTATGGCGAGTGGGTCCTGTTGGAGCCGAAATCGGAGGGGTTGAACTGGCTGTTATGGGTCCTGCCGTTCCTTCTGCTGGTCGGCGGCGGGGCGGTTCTGTTGAGGGTGGGCAGGAAAAAGACAGGGGGAGAGTGATGCTGACCGGAACGATGATCGGATTTATTGTTGTGGCGGCGTTGTTGGCTGCCTCCATTGTGTTGGCCATCCTCGACCGGCGACAACAGGGGGAGAAAAAACAACTCTCCCGGGCCGCCTTGGGGCTTTTTGTTTTGGCCTTTTTGGGAGGGGTGGCGGTGACCTTGGTGGGTGGCGTCAAACCGCGTCAGGAGTCGGGGATTGCCGGTATGATGCAACCTCCGGGGGTTGAAGTGGGAGAGGCTGGAGCGATTGGATCTGTTGATCAGAACGAGCTTCGAGCTCTGCAGGGGAAGGTTGTGGAAGATCCGAAGGACGTGAAATCCCGAGAACGGCTGGGTCACCTCTACCTCCAGATGCAGGATTATGAAAATGTCTTCAAAACGGCCCATGAGACCTTGCAGCTGAATCCGGAGAGTGTGGAGTCGCGAGTCCATATCGGGATGGTCCTGTTTGTGATGAACCAGCCGGAAGAGGCGATGTCGCAATTCGATCGCGCCTTGCAAAAAGATCCGGATTTCCTCGAGGCGCTTGCCTTCAAGGGGATGGTGGAGCTCCAGGGGAGAAACGATCCCAAGGCGGCCCGCAAGACCTGGGGAAAATATTTGAAACGGGCCAAACCGGGGGATCCCGGCTGGGGGATGGTGCAGGTGATGATGAGCCAGCTGGAGTCGGAGGACTGACCAGGATCATGTACGCTTCAAAACAATTTTTGGATAGTGAGCGCGCGTTAGGCAAACTAAGGATCGTCAAAAAAGGAGGACGTTATGCTGAAAGTCATCACGGTCGGATTCTCTCTCGTCTTCGGGTTACTCGTCGCGAGTGACCTGGCCCATGCCGGTGTTTACGAACAGAAGTGTGCGGGGTGCCACAAGGCGAAGGGGGTTGCTGACGAAGCAGTCAAGAAGCTCAGTCATGAGGAGTGTGTCAAGATAACCTCCGAAGGCAAAAAGGGGGAGAAGGGGATGATGCCGCCGATGAAGGCGGCCGCCGAGGAGGCCTGCAAAGACATCCACAGCCATTAATGTTATTCCGGATGGCAACCGGAGCAGACCTCTTTTCGAACCTCCGATTTTAGCGGGAAATTCTTGTGCCCCGCCAGGTCATGACAGGTGACGCACGACATCATCTGGGTATGGGCCTGGTGGGGCATTGTTTTGCCAAAGGGGGTCACCGTTTCCGGCGGGACCTTAATCCCCAGCTTCTCGTGGCAGGCCGTCTGACAGTATCCCCCCGACAACAGGGGGAGTGAGGAAAGATCGGCCGTTGCGATCCCCGCCTTGACCGCCGCCTCACCGAGCGTTGTGTCTTCTTTGCGGAGCGCGACGGCCGCCAGATAGATATTATGCTCCCCGTGCGAGATCCGGACAAACTGTTCCAGCCGCTCTGCCTCACGGATCTTTCCCAAAATCGGTTCCGTTTCCGCCGCCTCCTTTTTGGCGAGCGCCAGGCCTTGCTCCAGTGTGAGCCGTTTCTCGCGCAGCTTCGTCAAAGTTTCTTCAAGAATCGTCCGGGTCTGTTTCAAAATCCCCTCGAAAGCCGGCCCGTGACACTTCACACAGGCCTGAGGTGAGGCCGCCACGGTGTGTCCTCGAAATTCCTGTTCCTCCGGCGGCATTTCCTCCTGGTAGTGACAACCGATACAGTCAACGTTGGCGAGATACATGGGACTCGGTATCTCCGGAAGCCCCAACGCCGAGACCTTGCCGGCGTACATCTCCAGCTGACCGGCATGCTTGTCCTTGTGGCAGAAGGCGCAGTTGAAGGCGACCGCCGGGGGATGACCTTTCAGCGACGGGGTCTCCGGCATCTGCGGCTCGTTCAAGCGCGGCAGATGTCCGGTTGTCTCCGGAAAGCCATGCCGCATCTCTTCATGGCAGTGGAGGCAGGCGACATGATGTTTGGTCACATGGTTTTCGTGGAGGAACGGCATGTCGCCGATCCGCGCCAATTTTTCCGGTTGGTTGTGGCAGGCGAGACAGCGGCTCGGGTTCACCCTCCCTTCCCCCTGCACCACTTCAAGATGGCAATTTTTGCAGGCGATTCCGCGCTCGGTCACAAAATCCTTGTGGTTGTAGGCCATCGTCCCAAGCTGAAAGGTTTTGTCGGGCAGTTGATGACAACTCAAACATTCCGACGGTCGAGAGGACTCTTCGTCCGTCTTTTGCGGCCGGAAGTGGCACAAAAAGCAGGTGCTGTAGGTGACCTCCACGTGCGTTCCAACCACGATTTGCGAGTGACAGGAGACGCAACGCAGTTTTCGTTCTCGGCGCGTCTCGGTCAGGTGCGGCCGGTGGTCGAACTTGATCCCGCTGGCGGTGATCACCTTTCCCTCGAGCAAACGGATCGAGTGACATCCGGACCGCAAACAGGATGCGTCCGGGATATCCGCGAACGGCTTTGAGGAGTAGGTTCGCGTCACGTACTTCACCACCTGCGCGCTCGCCTGGAACTTGTGCCAGAGATGCTCCTTGAGGCTGGCGGCCGGCGGATAATGACAATCGACACAGGCCGCCTTGCCGAAGTGCTTCGAGCTCTTCCAGGCGCTGTAGTACGGTTCCATGATGTGACAGCTGTTGCAGAAGCGGGGTTGGGTGCTGTAGCTGTACACCCCGATCGAGCCGGCGATTATCAGCAGAAACAGGCCGCCGATCCCGACAAAAAATATTTTTTTAAGGTTCATTCCAGTCCAAAATACACCGTTTGGGATTTTTGGAGACATGATTTTCGATTTATGATCTATATCATTGCCGCACCGGGAGGAAAAGCAGATAGCGACCGGTCATGATGCGACGCCTTATCTTTTTTGGTGTCTTGCTGGTATCTCCCTCTCTTTCGGCCGGATCGCCACCCCGGTTGGCCGAAACAGGATTTACCTCCGCCAAGGTTTGCGGCGAGTGCCATGTCGCGATCTACGAGGGATGGAAGGAGTCGCTTCATGCCAACGCGGTCTCCGACCCGGTTTTTTACTCGATCTTTCTCGAGACCTCGCGCCAGACCAAGGGGGCGAGTGATACCCTCTGCCTCTCCTGCCACGCCCCGACCGTCCGAGTGACGAAGGATACAAGGCTTGATAATCCGCTGACCCAAGAAGGGGTGACCTGCGACTTTTGTCACAGTGTCACCGGGGTAAAACCGGGGTCGGCCGAACCCTATTCGGTCGTCACCGGGCGACGAAAGTCAGGTCCATTAAAAGGGACCACCTCGCCGGTTCACGAGACCGCCTATTCCGACCTTTACGAAAAGGCCGAGTTGTGCGGCGGATGCCATGAATACACCAACGCCAAGGGGGCGCCGATCCTGGAAACTTATTCCGAGTGGAAACAGGGGCCCTATGCCAAGGAAGGGAAATCGTGTCAGACCTGCCATATGCCGCCATTGAAGGAGCTGGTGGTCCCGCCGCGTGTCCAACCAACCAAAGAGATCTATATCAATAGTCACGAGGCGGCCGGCGGGCATTTTGCCGAAACGGTCAAAAAGGCGGTCATCTTGAGATTGGGCGAGGTGCGGCGCGACGGCGAGAAGATCCATGCGGTCGTCCGGCTGGAGAATGTCGGTTCGGGGCATAAGGTCCCGACCGGGCTCCCGACCCGTCGGCTGGTCTTGACCCTTCAGGCGCTGGTCGGAGGGACCCCCCTCTATTCCGAGGAGCGGGTCTTCGAAAAGGTGCTGGTGGACGCCAAGGGGGCCAAGGTGACGAAGGACGCCGATCTGTTCCTCACGGCGGTGAAGGTGATCCGGGACAACCGGTTGGAGCCGCGCAAACCGCGCGAGGAGCACTTCAGTTTTTACGCCCCGGAGGGAAAGCGGGTTGATCTCCGGGTCTCGGCCTACTATCTGTACCAGCCGCGGATCATCCAGGAGACCGAGATGAAGGTCGAAATCGGGAGCGAAGAGACGGTGCTTCCGGTCCGGTGAGGCCAACGACATGACGGAGAAGCGAACACGCAGAAACTTTCTGGAGGTCTCTCTCGGGGTACTTGGGACGATCTTCGCCGGCGGGATTATCTATCCGGTTCTTTCCTATCTCGTCCCCCCTTCCAAGAAAAAGGGAGGGGATATCGTCAAGATCCCGAAGGCGGAGCTCCCCCCTGGCGGGATGAAGCGGTTTCATGTCCGGGGCGGTCCGGCAGTCGTCATTAACGGCTCGGCCGGATACTCCGCCTTCTCGCTGGTCTGCTCCCACTTGGGTTGTCTCGTGAAATGGGAGGGAGACAAGAATGAATTTGTCTGTCCCTGCCACGGGGCGAAGTTTGATGTGGAGGGAAAGGTTGTCTCCGGTCCGCCGCCGAAACCGTTGGAGAAATTAAATCTCGAAGAAAAGGAGGACGAAGTGTGGGTTTCCTAGTCCTCTTGCTTCTATTGGCTTCTCCTGTTGCGGCCGCCGAAGGGGAGGCGCCGAAGGAATCCGTTTGTATCTCCTGCCACCGCGATATGGGCGGCGAGTCGGGTCCGGTCGGGCTCTGGGAGAAGAGCATCCACAAACAGATGGGGAACAACTGCGAGGGGTGCCACGGCGGCGATCCGAACGACCCGGCCGACGCGATGAACCCCGCCAAGGGGTTTGTCGGCGCGCCCAAGGGCCAGCAGATCCCCGATTTTTGCGGCAAGTGCCATGTCGGCGTCGTGGAGAACTACAAGAAGAGTCCACACTACGCGGCGTTCCTGGAAGGGCGCGGGCCGTCCTGCATCACCTGTCACCAGAGCCACGACGTCCAGCGGGCCTCGTTTGATCTGATCAACGAAGAACTCTGTTCCACCTGCCACTCCTACGACAACGGCCGGAAGATGAAACAGGCGTTTGTCTCGGCCGAGATCGCGCTCCAGGAGATGCGGGAAGAGCTGCACTCGCTGGACCGCCGCGGGATGCCGGTCAAAAAACTGGAGGAAAAACTGTTCGCGGAACGGAACTCACTGCACCAGATGACCCACACCCTCGACGTCGGGGAGATCGAGGGGAAGACGAAGGCGGCCTTGGTCGGTCTCGAGACGATGGCCAATGAGGCGAAGGTATTCAAACAGAGGATTCGGCGACGCTGGTGGGTCGGTTTGGGCGTCGGCGGATTTCTTGTCGTACTGATTTTTGTCTTGATCAAGTTGCTCGAGACGTTTGAGGCGGAGGAATGAAGAAGAGGTTGGAACAATTGGCAGGATGGTTCAAGAGCTCGGCGCCGGTGCCGGGGGAGTTTTTTGAAAAGGTTTCGAGCGAGCCGGTGCCGCATCACCTGAAACGCTGGTGGTTCGCCCTGGGCGGGACCCCCGCCTATCTTTTCATCATCCAGGTCGCGACCGGGATCCTGTTGACCTTTTACTATGTGCCGGAGCCGGGCCACGCCTACGAGTCGGTCCAGCGGATCACCTATGATATCTCCTTTGGCTGGATCATCCGATCGGTCCACAAGTGGTCCGCGAATCTGATGATCGTCGCCGTGATCCTGCATGTGATGCGGGTCTTCTTCACCGGCGCCTATCGCAAACCACGCGAGTTGAACTGGATGATCGGTTGCGGGATCCTCGCCTGCACCCTGTTTTTCGGTTTCACCGGCTATTCGCTGATCTATGAGCAACTCTCGTACTGGGGGGCGACGGTCGCCGCGAATATTACGCAAAACGTCCCGCTGGTAGGCGACTTTCTTGCCCGTTTCATGCGCGGGGGGGATTCGGTCGAGGAAAATACCCTGACCCGCTTCTACATCTTTCACATCGCGTTGTTGCCGCTCGCGATCACGCTTCTGTTGACCCTGCATATCACCCTGATCCGGCTGATCGGCGTGACCGAGTTCGAGTTCGAGGCGGACAGGGGGAAGCCGGTCAAGCACTTTCCGTTTTTCCCGAACCACTTCCTGATGGAGACGATCATCGGGATGTGCCTCACCCTGCTGATTGCCTTTCTGGTGGTGGTTTTTCCGGCAAGGCTCGGCCCGCCGGCCGACCCGTTCCTGACGCCCGAGCATATCAAGCCGGAGTGGTACTTCTACTTCACCTTCCGGTGGTTGAAACTCACCTCACTCCAGGTTGGTGTGCTGGGGACCGGCATCGCCGGGATGATCCTGGTCTTCTGGCCGTTCATTGACCGCGTCTTGGAAAAGCGGTTCCCGGGACGGAATCTCTCGATCTGGCTAGGGGTCGTCGGTTTCTTGACGCTGATGGTGCTTACCGTCTGGGAGGCGATGGTATGATGTCACTCGAGAAAAAACGCCGCCTGATCGGCCTGCTCGCAATGTTGTTTATCGTGTCTCTCCTCGTCGTTGCCTGGTTTGAGTCACATCACTGATGGTGCCGCAGATGACGACAATCATTTAGTCGCCTGAGCGGGATCATTTAAGGAAGATCACCTTCTTATCTAAGCTAGAAAATAGAATAGGAAGTTTCTCAACCAAAAGGGGGGTACCGATGAGAACCACCGCAATCGCCCTGCTCGCACTGATCGCAGGGCTCACCCTTTCCGCACGGCTCCATGCCGACGGCAAGGAGGTTTTTGAGAAAAACTGCAAGTCGTGCCATGGCCCCGACGCCAAGGGGGTCGCCACAATGGCAACCGCCTTCAAGGTGGAGCCGACGGCCCTTGATCTGACCGATGTGGCCACCAAGGGGAAGCCGGATGCCGATCTCGCCAAGATCGCCTCCGATGGGCAGGGGAAGATGCCCCCGTTCGGCAAGAAACTCTCCGCTGACGATATCAAAGCGGTTGTTTCCTATCTGAAAGGTCTCTAGGGCGGTGGGTGAGGATAGAAGCGAGGTACCACGATCATGGATCTCCGGTTTTTGAAAAGGCGGCGGACTGTCTTGATCGGTATCCCGATCGTTATCGGGGTCGCCCTCGTTGTCTGGCCGCACCTCAAACCGGGGATCTCCCAGCCGATCGCCTTTAACCACAAGCTCCATGCGGGGGAGTTGAAGCTCGAATGTTCCCACTGCCATCAGGGGGTGGAGACCGGTCCGTTCGCAACCCTCCCGAGCGTGGAGGTTTGCCTCACCTGCCACGTGAGCCCCCTCTCACAGAACCCCGAGGAGGCGAAGGTGCGCGAGTACGGCGGTGAAAAGGGAGAGATCCCCTGGGTGCGGCTGACAAGGATGCCAGACCATCTCTTTTTCTCCCATCGGCGCCATGTGAAGTTCGGGCAGATCGAATGTGAACGCTGTCATGGACAGATGAGGGAGCGGACCCGACCGCCGCGGTCGGCGCCGATGGAACTCACGATGGACGATTGTCTGGGGTGTCATCAGAAGCAAGAGGCGACGGAGGACTGTGTGCTCTGTCACCGGTGATTTATGGTTAATTTAACGCGCAGAGATTTTTTGAAGGATGCCGGAGTTGGGTCGCTGGTGGTGATGGCGCTCCGCTCCGGCCTCCTCTCCGCCGCTGATCTCAAGGGTCTGGAGGGGGCGCTCGCCCGCGGCGACGAGAGTTGGATCGCCTCGGTTTGCCAGCAGTGTCCCGGGGCCTGCGGGATCCGGGTCCGAAAACTGGGCCCCTGGCCGGTGGCGGTTGCGGGGAATCCGTTGCACCCGGTGAATCGCGGGACGCTCTGTCCCAAGGGGGTGGCCGGCCTCCTCTCCTTCTACGACCCGGACCGGATCCGAAACCCACTGAAGCGGGTCGGGGAACGTGGCGCCGGCAAGTGGCAAAAAATCTCCTGGGACGAGGCGATTGCCGAAGTGGCCGACCGCCTCACTCAGCTGCAGGCACGAAAGGAATCGCATCGTTTCGGGGTGATGGGGGGACGTTATCGCGGGCTGATGCGCCGGCTGTTTGCAAAATTCCTCGAGGCGTACGGTTCTCCCCACTACATTGATAACAGCTTTGCCTCCTGGCAGGGACCGGTCGAGGCGGCGGAGAAGATCCACGGGACGGCAGTTGAGCCAAGATACGATCTTGGGAATTCCCGCTATCTTTTGTCGTTTGCCGCCCCGCTCCTTGAGGCGGCCAGCTCTCCGGTCGAGAACCTCCGGGGTTGGGGAGAGATGCGGCGCGGGCACTCGGAATATCGCGGTCGGGTCGTTCAGGTGGAGACCCGCCAGTCGGTGACTGCCGCGAAGGCGGATGAATGGATCCCGGTCCGCCCCGGCACTGAGGGGTGGTTGGCGTTAGGGGTTGCCTCGATCATCCTACGCGAAGACCTCTACGACGGCTACTTCCTGGGGGATCACACCCTTGGCTTCTCCAACTTCAAGTCAGTCGTGTTGGAAAACTATACGCCGCAGGTTGCCGCCGAGATCACCGGTGTCCCGATTGATACGATCATCCGTCTGGCGCGGGAGTTCGCGACAACCAAACCGGCCTTGGCGGCCTGTGGCCGGATCGATCGGCGTGACCAGGTAGCGATCCACTCGCTCAATGCCTTGGTCGGAAGTCTCAATATCCCGGGCGGCGTGTTGCTTCCGATGGAATCCGATCTCCCGACCGGGTCCGGAGAACTCGATTCCCTGCAGGCGCTGTTTTTCTACTACACGAACCCGCTCTTCTCCAACCCGCAACCGGCGAAAATCCGCGAGCTCCTGCTGAAGATTCCATTTCTGGTCAGTTTTTCGCCGTTCCTGGATGAGACCGCCTCGGTCTGCGATCTGATCCTCCCGGATCAGACCCCCTTCGAACGGTGGCACGACGTGCCGGCAACGACCCTCAACGGTTTTCCGCTCGTGGGGCTCTCCCAGCCGGTCCATCCGCCGCTTCACGATACCCGGCACACCGGCGACGTATGGCTCGAACTCGCCAAGAGACTCGGTGGACCGGTCGCAGCGGCGCTCCCCGGGCCGAATTTCGAGGCGATGTTGACGGAGGAATGGAAGAAAATCTTCGAATCACAACAGGGAGATCTTTTTGGCGGGGAATTTGAGGCGACCTGGAGCTCGTTTCTGGCCCGCGGCGGTTGGTGGGCCCCCTCGTACACGAATCTGGAGGAGTTTCAGTCCCAACTCAAGGAGAAGGGGGGGTGGTGGGATCCGACGTATCATCCCGCCTCCAGCCGGTTCGAGTTTCCCGCTTTAAGAGATCTCCCGACGATCACGCCCAAGGGGGATGAGAACTTTCCGCTCTTTTTAAACGCCTATCCGCTGATGGCGTTGACCGGCGGGCGGAACGCGAACCAGGCCTGGCTCGCCGACATCGCCGGCCTCCACCTCCAGACCGGCTGGATCACCTGGGCCGAGCTGAACCCGGAGACCGCCGGAAAACTGGGGGTGAAGGAAAATGACGAGGTCTGGGTCGAATCGCCTGCGGGCAAGATCCGGGCGATTGCAAAATTGTACGAGGGGATCCACCCGGAGGCGGTCGGCGTCCCGCTCGGATTCGGACATACTGCGGGCGGACGGTGGGCGAAGGGGATCGGGGAGAATCCGCGCAACATCCAGGAGGCTGAAAATGGGGGGATCCCGCGCGAACGGCTGACGCGAGTGAAAGTATACAAGGTGTAACAATGACACGATGGGGAATGGTAATCGATTTGGATAAATGCGGGGCCTGTCAGGCCTGTGTCGTCGCCTGTCAGCAGGAGAACAATATCGCCCCGCCGAATCCGGAGCTGCATGCGCAGGGGAGATCGATCCACTGGATCCGGGTCCTCCCGCACGAAGAGGGGGAATATCCCCATTTCCGGCTTAAACTGATGCCGATTCCCTGTCTCCACTGCGACAACCCCCCCTGCACCCGGGTCTGTCCCGTCTCGGCGACCTACAAGAGCGAGGAGGGGATCGTCGGCCAGATCTTCGCCCGGTGCATCGGTTGCCGGTACTGCACCACCGCCTGCCCTTATACTGTCCGAGAGTTCAACTGGCGAAAACCGGTCTGGCCGGAGGAATTAAAGCCGATGCAAAACCGCGACGTCTCGGTTCGCCCCAAGGGGGTTGTCGAGAAGTGCACCCTCTGTACCCACCGGCTCCAAAAGGGGCGTGAGCAGGCGAAGGGGGAGGGTCGGGAGATGATCCCGGAGGATTACATCCCTGCCTGCGTTGAGGTCTGCCCCTCCAAGGCGATGGTGTTCGGGGACTTGGATGATCCGGAGAGCGAGGTCGCGAAACTGATCCGGAGCCGTCGCGTCTTCCGGCTGATGGAGGATTTGGGGACGGAACCGAAGGTTTATTATTTGGCGGAAGGGGGAGGCGATTAAATGCAAGTGAGTGAGCAAGATCAGATCCTGTTGAAACCGGTCGAGCAGACGACCCGCCGGTTCTGGACGGTTGCCGGAATTCTCTTTGGGATCTGGGTGGTCGGATTTTTCGCCTATCTCCGCCAGTACCACTCCGGCCTTGGTGTCACCGGCCTCTCGCGTCCCACCTACTGGGGGGTCTACATCACCAACTTTGTTTTCTTTATCGGGATCTCCCATGCCGGGACGCTGATCTCGGCGATCCTTCGGATCTCTCGTGCAGAATGGCGACGTGCCATTACCCGTTCGGCGGAGGTGATCACGGTGATGGTCCTGCTGTTCGGTGTCGGCAACATCCTGATCGATCTGGGGCGCCCGGATCGGATGCTGAACGTCCTCAAGCACCCCCACTTCACCTCGCCGCTCCTCTGGGACGTCACCAGCATCACCTGTTATCTCACTTGCTCCTGCATCTACCTTTATCTCCCGCTGATCCCGGACATCGCCCGGCTCCGCGATCATGGGGTCAAGTGGCGCGGCTTCTACCGCCTGCTGGCGTTGGGCTGGCAGGAAACACCTCGGCAGAAACGGATCCTGGAGCGGCTCATCGCCATCATGGCGGTTGTCGTGATCCCGGTTGCGGTTTCGGTCCACACCGTGGTCAGCTACGTCTTTTCGATGACGATCCAGCCGATGTGGCACTCGGCGATCTTCGGCCCCTACTTCGTCGTCGGCGCGATCTTCTCCGGGATCGCCGCCCTGATCATCGCCATGGCGATCGTCCGGCGCGTCTATCACCTGGAGGCGTACATCAAGCCGGTCT
>CAYYFU010000023.1:8753-11615 GCA_964471095.1 uncultured Pseudomonadota bacterium | reverse complement strand
GGCTCTGATCGCCTCCTCATAACTCACCCCCTACCCCTCCCTTACGCTAAGCGAGGGGCGCGAGCCACTCCCGTCATCCCTCCCTTAATGTAAGGGAGGGATCCCGACAACCTTTCAATTCGCGGAAGGGTGAGTTATCATGCAGCTTTGGCTACAACTCTCACTGGCGACCCGTCCGCTGTAAATTTAACGGGAAACGCAAATACCTCAAAAGAAGTAACACCGACAAGAGATTCCAAGTTGGTCAGGTTTTCAATAATAAGAACGCCTTTCCCGAGAAGGATTTTATGAATCGTAAAAGGCTCAAGGTCAGGACTTGGTGTGTCCAGCCCAACCAACTTGACATTCCATGACGTGATTTTACGAGCAAACGACTCTGAAACTTTTGGGAAGTCATTATAATACTCGTCTCGACCAAACTTTTTGGACCATCCGGTGTGCACGAGGACAATCTCTCCTCCAGGGAAATTGTTCAATAAAGAAGCGCCAATCTCCCTTTTGCCCACAGCATTGAGAAGAATCCCCCTCCCACAAAATTGACTTACGGGGAGTTCGGAGATTTTTTTTCCTTCTGGAATCATGTGTGCCGGGGCATCAAGATGGGTGCCAATATGGAAACTGGTCTTAATAATCTGCTTGGAATAGCCATCATTTTTAATCGTCGCTTGCTGAGTCACTTCCGGACGAGAGTCTCCCGGCCAAACAGGCATATCGGCCGTAAAAGTATGTGATAAATCTATAAGACTCATATCTCACCTCGTCATCCCTCTCTTAATGTAAGAGAGGGATCGAGGCAATCGTTTCTATCGTGGAAGGGTGAGTTATAAATAGAGCGGAAATTTTTTGCAGAGTTCACGGACATTTCCCCGGACTTCCCTCTTTTTGTTCTCATTCTTCGGATCCGACAACACCGCATCGATCCAGTCGGCGATCTGCTCCATCTCTTTTTCCTTCATGCCGCGCGTGGTCACCGCCGGCGAGCCCAATCGGATCCCACCGGCCACCAGCGGCGGTTGGTCGTCGAACGGGACCGCGTTCTTGTTGACGGTGATCCCCGCCTCGTCCAGCGCCTCTTGCCCGATCTTGCCGGTTAGTCCGCGCCCCCGAACGTCAACCAGCATCAGGTGATTGTCCGTTCCGCCCGAGATGATCTTGTAGTCGTGTCTCATCAGACGTTCCGCCATCGCCTGGGCGTTCTTGATCACCTGCCGGGCGTAATCCTTGAATGACGGCTGAAGGTTTTCGAGAAAACCGACCGCCTTCGCGGCAATGATATGCATCAGCGGCCCGCCCTGAATGCCGGGAATCACCATCGAATCGATCAGTTCGCTCATCATCTTCTTCCGTCCGCTCTTGGCCGCCGTGACACCGAACGGATTCTCAAAATCCTTGCCCATCAGGATGACCCCGCCCCGGATCCCGCGGAGCGTCTTGTGGGTCGTGGAGGTCACCACATGGCAATGCGGAAGCGGATCATCCAAGAGTTTCATCGCGATCAGACCGGCCGGATGGGCGATATCGGCAAACAAAAACGCCCCGACCGAATCGGCAATCTCCCGAAACCTTTTGAAATCAATGTCGCGGGAATAGGCGGAGGCGCCGACCGTGATCATCTTCGGCCGCTCCTGTTTTGCAAGTTCCGCGCAGCGGTCGTAGTCGATCCGGCCGGTCTTGGGATCAACGCCATAGGGGGTAAACCGATAGAGCTGGCCGGAAAAATTGACCGGTGAACCATGGGTCAGATGGCCACCGTGGGAAAGCTCCATCCCGATCACCTTGTCGCCCGGTTTCAGGAACGAGAAATAAACCGCCATGTTCGCCTGCGATCCCGAATGCGGCTGGACATTCGCATATTCGGCGCCGAACAGTTTTTTCAAACGATCGCGGGCAAGCTCCTCCGCCTCGTCCACAAACTCGCAACCGCCGTAATAGCGGCGTCCGGGATATCCCTCCGCATATTTGTTGGTGAGCACGCTCCCGGCCGCCTCCAGGACCGCACGAGAGACGTAGTTTTCGGAAGGGATCAGCTCCAGACCGTATTCCAGCCGTTCCGTTTCCTTTCGAATTGCCGCAAAAATTTCCGCATCCTTTTTTTTCAATTCCGACATCGGGGTTCGGGTAACATAGGCTTTGACCCTAGGCAACCACTTTGGTAGGAAGATCTCGATGCTGACAATCTTCAGCTATTCAGACCCGGGCGGCTTGAATCTGGTCCGGGAGGTGGGGAAGATCCGTTCGTTTATCACGGACAAGGGTCAGATCACCTGGGTCGACATCGAGAAACCAACCCCCCAGGAAACCGAGCTGTTGGACGTCGCCTTTAATTTCCATCCATTGACGATTGACGACTGTCTTTCCCCCCGCCATCAGCCGAAACTCGACAACTACGGAGAATATCTCTTCCTGATCGTCCATGAAGTCCTGCCAGACTCCTCGGAAAAGGACTTCAAAACCGGCGAGCTCGATATCTTTTTAGGGAAGAATTATCTCCTAACGTACCATCGACCCAAACTTCGGAGTATCGAGACCGTCAAGGAACGGATCGAAAAAAATCCGCGCGCGATCTTTCGCTCCGCCGATTTTCTCCTCGCCACCCTCCTCGATGAAGTCGTCGACCTCTATAGCCCGGTTCTCGATCAGTTTGACCGTAAGGTGACCGCCCTGGAGGATCAGCTGCTGGCGGCCGCCCCAAACGAAAAAAATATCCTGAACGATATCTTCGCCCTCAAACGGAATCTCTCGCGATTGAAGCGGGTTTCTTCCCTGCAGATCGAACTGCTGACCCATATGATCAAGGATGGGTATGATGAAATCCTCCCGGTCTCCCTCCCCTATTTGTCCAACGTGCGCGACCATTTGATC
>CAYYFU010000023.1:0-8743 GCA_964471095.1 uncultured Pseudomonadota bacterium | reverse complement strand
ATTCAGTCGCAAGCCTGGTGGAGGCCCATCTCCTCTCCGCCTCCAACAAGGCGAACGAGGCGATGAAGGTCCTGACCGTCTTTGCCTCAATCATGCTCCCGCTGACGGTCATCACTGGGATCTATGGGATGAACTTCAAGTTCATGCCGGAACTCGAGTGGGCCCACGGTTATCCCTTTGCGATGGGCTTAATGGCAGTGGTGGCAGGGGGATTACTTTATTTTTTCAAGAAAAAGAAGTGGGTTTAGTTAAACACTGCCGCGAGAGCGGGTGAGGCAGTTCGGGTCGTGGCTTCGGCGGCCCAAACCTTTTCCAGCTCCACGAGGGCGACCCGAAATTCCGGGCTGGAGACCGCCCGGTCGCGAAGGACAGTCATCGGAAGGTTTTGAATGACCTCCCGGGCAAGCAGTCCCGTCCGGTCTTGACGACGGGCGAGGCTGGCCAGCCTCTGCGCCGCACCGAGGTTGCCGAATTCGGCTATTTGCCCCAGCAGCGGGACATGGGCCGGCCGGCGTTCTATTTTCCCAAACCATTTCCGGGTCGGCAACTTTTCAAGATAATGGGCCGCCATGGAATTTCCATGCCGTGCCAGCCGCCAGAGCGCCCCAACCGCAGGCGGATCAAGGTCACGGGCCATCTTGTAAAGCTCGCACGGACTGAGAAAAACCAGGACGTCGAGCGCCTGGGGATTATAATCCGCCCATCGGGAGAGGGCCTCAACACAAAGGGGAGAGGTCGAGGCACGCCGGGCAATCGCAGAGCCCCTCACCTTCATGACGGAGAGGATTTGAGCGATCACGGGATGGCGATACCTCTCAAACAGTCTTAGCAGATCATCGATGACGTAACAGTTGCCGGCCTCCAGGAGATCCAACAGGGGAACCCAGTTTTCAAATGGAACCGGATTCTCGAAGACCGCCGCCCGATAAACCTGATAGTCAAAGCATTCGAGACGTGAACCGGCCTCCCCATGGCCTGCCTTGATCAGTTGGAGGTAAGACCGGAGCGGCACAGGGTGCCGTTCCGCCGCCTTAAACAACGGCTCGAACGCCTCCGGGTGGCCGTGCCGGGACAACCCCATCAACACCTGCGTCGGCCTCTCAAACCCCTTGGCAGAAAGCTCTCCCAGCCCCTCCAGTGCGCGCGGATTCAGGTTTTTAGCGAGCCGTTCCAGCGCCAGATAGGCCGCCTCATCCCGCCTTAATGCGGCGCTGATTAACCGGCCAGGATCGAACCCCCTGATCATCACGATCGCCTCGTCCCGTGCCGGAGAACCGACCACGGCCTCGGCTGCGCGTTTGAATAACCGGGTCACTGCGAGGAGGGTTGGGAGGATGCTGAAGGTCCCCCCAAGGGCGACCGCCGGCCCCCGAACGGGACCCGCAGCAGTGATCCTTTCCCAACGCCGCAATAGGGCGAGATCCGCCTGAACGGGAGACCGTCTAACGAGACGGGCTACATAGGAGGCAATCCTTGGAACCCAGGCGGAAAGGACAGAAATGATCATGTCTTTATTTTCGGCGTTTTTAGGGAAAAGTTGCGGATTTACCTGAGGTTTTTCTTTTCAATAGCGGAGATCTTGGCGAGACGGCGGTCGTGCCGCCCCCCCTCAAAATCAGTCTCAAGCCATATCTGTATGAGTTTCTTGGCCTTTTCTGGCTGATGCACCCGTCCCCCGAGGCAGAGGATATTGACGTTGTTGTGTTCCTTGGCCATCCGGGCGGTGTACTCATCGCTGACGACGGCAGCCCGGACATTCCGGAATTTGTTGGCGGCAATCGACATCCCGATCCCGGTCCCGCAGGCCAGGACCCCGGCATCGGCCTCCCCGCGGGAGACCTTTTCGGCCACCTTGGCGGCATAATCGGGATAATCGACCGAGTCGGAGTTGGCCGTTCCCAGATCTTCAACCTGAATCCCTTTGGAATGGAGATAGGCGACCAGCTCCTGTTTCAATTCAAAGGCACCGTGATCGGAGGCAATGGCGAGTTTCACTTCTTCGTTTCTTGGGGAACGATTTCCCGACCCTTGTAAAAACCGCAGAACGGACAAACCCGATGCGGCATTTTTGCCTCACCGCACTGCGGACATTTTTGGGACCGAGGCGTCTTCAAATGATGATGAGACCGGCGGTTGTCGCGGCGGGTCCTCGATTTTTTTCGCTTGGGAACCGGCATAGGGGATGCTAGCTACTATGGGACAAGATGGCTGTCAAATGAGATCCTCATCCCACCGATTTATGACCGAGGCGATTCGGTTGTCTCGCGACAAATTGAAGGCCCGTGAGGGGGGTCCGTTTGGCGCCCTGATCGTGAAAGGGAACAAGGTCATCGCCGCCGGCTGGAACCGGGTCACCTCCACCAACGACCCGACCACCCATGCGGAGATTGTTGCGATCCGCGCCGCCTGCCGAAAACTGAAGACGTTTTCCCTTAAGGGATCTGTACTCTACAGCAGTTGCGAACCCTGCCCGATGTGCCTCGCGGCAATCTACTGGGCCCGCATCACACGGGTCTATTATGCGGCGACCTCCCTCGACGCCGCCAGGATCGGCTTTGACGATCATTCCTTTTATCAGGAGTTGAAGAGGCCTCCGGACCGGAGGCGGTTGAAGACAATCGCCCTAAAGGAAATGAGGGGGAAAGCGATTGCCGTCTTGCAGGATTGGGAAAAAATGTGCGACAAGGTTCTTTATTGAAATCTAGAGTCAAACAGCGGTTGTTGGTTCTCCTGTTGGCCTTGCTGGGCGGGGTGGCATCGCCTCCCCTGCAGGGATCCCCATTGCCCAAACGAGTGGTCGTGATCGTCCTGGACCAAATGAGGCCGGACTACATCGACACCTACAACCTGCCCCATCTGAAACAGTTGAGGGAGGAGGCGGTTGAATTCGTGAACGGCAATGTCGGGCAGTTCAGCACCGCGACCGATTTGAGCCACCCCACGATCGGCAGCGGCCTTTTCCCCAAACATTACGGCTGGAGCGATCAGATTTTTCCCGATGAAACCTCACTACTCGGCGCGCCGGACCTCTGGTATAAGGTGACCGATTTGTCCCTGGAGGAGATCCAAAAAATCCTCCGAGCCAACCTTCCCCAACCAACCGCCCTTCGATTGATCAAGGAAAAGCTCAAGGGGAAGATCATTGCGGTGGGGCAAAAAAGACAGGCGACTACCGCCCTAGGGGGGATCGATGCCGATCGAATCATCACGCTCAAGAAGATGAAGGAGGGCCCTTGGAAGGGGTGGTGTCTCCCCGATGGTTTGGCCGTCCCCCCCTACATTTCCCAGCCTGAAGGGGGGCGATTCTACCTTGATTGTCACACCGTCCACCCCACCCAGGGGGACCTGCCTCCTTTTGAGGGGAACCAGTATCTGCCGGGCAATGACCCGCAACATCTGGGCGGCGATATCTGGGTCGCCGATGTCGGCTTGGCGGCGATCGAACAGGAAAAGGACTGGCGCGTCCTGCTGCTCACCATGGCAGGAATCGACAAGATGGGCCATGCCTCCGGGGAGATGGATCAGCCCCGTATCCAAAAAAGGATCCGGGAAGCCCCCTACAACCTGGAAAAAATCCTGAAAATCGCCGATGCACAGGTGGGCCGGCTCGTGGAGCGATTGAAGCAGTCGGGGCTTTGGGAGGAAACGCTCTTCGTGGTCACCGCAGATCATGGAGGGCTCTCGAATGCAAAACACCTTTATGGCCATCGTGACCCCGAATTGAAAAATTTCAGCGCCTTGTATGGAAAATTCGCGAAGGGGGACAAATTCCGGCCGTCCAAAAAGGCGGCCCGATGGCTGACACCGGAGGTCGTGGATCATGCCTTTCTGGATACCGCGGTGAGGATCTGGCTGACCGAGCCAGCGCGGCAGGAGCCTGCTT
Organism: uncultured Pseudomonadota bacterium; assembly: GCA_964471095.1. GTDB lineage: Bacteria > UBA10199 > UBA10199 > JACPAL01 > JACPAL01 > CAYYFU01. The sequence goes on along the minus strand of CAYYFU010000023.1, from coordinate 4,860 downwards.
CGCATTGCAAATCTTTCTCCAAGATGCCCGGTGCGGTTGCCGTGTACGTCAAAGAGTCCGCTGAGGGAAGTTGGAGTTACCGGATTTGCACCCAATACCGCGGCCCCAAGCTGCCCGACTTTCTGGATCCGAGCACCCTTCTAAACACGATGGCGGCAAAAAACTCCGCCGACCTCGTGATCCAGCTGGCTGACGACTCCGGTTATGCGGAAATCGGCAGCCATGGGGGGCTCCAGGAAAAGGCCCTTCGAATTCCGATGCTGATCCATTCCCCGGCCATGAAAGCGGGACGAAGCGAGTGCCCTTTCCGCCTGGTTGATCTCATCCCCGTGCTGCTGACCAATCTGGGAATCCCCCTCCCGACGTGGCTCGACGGGGACGCACGCTGTTTTTAAAATCCCCTTTACATCCCGTTTTCTCCAGGTACAATTTATAAGTAACCACTTACTTATGAAACGTCTCAGTGGCGTTGAGCGAAAAAAGGCGATTGTCGAGGCGGCGGTCCGGCTGTTTTCCGAAAAAGGGTTTCGGGGGACTACGACCCGGGAGCTTGCCCGCTCTGCCGGGATCAGCGAGGCGCTGTTATTTCAGCATTTCCCCAGCAAGAAGAAGCTGTATCAGGCGATCTTTGAACACAAGATGGCGGAACGGCTCCCTTCCCTCTTTGAGGGGATGGAACCCAAAGGTCCCCCGGTATCGGTCCTGACCGGCCTCGCCCTCCGGATCGCGCGGCAAAACGAGGCCGACCCGAGCTTGATGCGGCTCCTCCTCTACTCCGCCCTGGAGGGACACGGACTCTCCGACCTCTTCTTCAGCCGCCGGACCCTCCCGCTGATGGAGTTCCTGAAAAAATATTTCTCCGCCCATCAGGAACATTTCAAAAAGATTGACCCGGAACTTGCAGCGCGGATTTTTCTTGCCATGGTCTTTGGCTATCTCCAGACCCGGATCCTGTTCCGAATCCCGCAAGTTTTCAAAACTCCATTAAAGAAATCCGTCCAGACGCTGGCCTCGATTTTTGTCGGGGGGATGACGCCGTGAGACGCCCCTTGTTGATCCCCTTCCTGCTCTGGTCCGTCGCAGCGGCCACCCAGGAATCCGCGGTCAGTCTGGAGGAATGCTTCCGGAGGGCGCGGACGTACGCCGCCTCGGTTCAAATCCAGGAGCAGGAGATCCGCGCCGCGGAAGGACGCTATTATCAGGCATTGGGTGGTGCCCTCCCGCATCTTTCCCTGCAAGGTTCGGAGTTGATCCAGGACACCTCCGGGGCCTCGGCCAACGGGGATGGCATCGGCTCCACCTTCCTGCGTCGCAGCACCCCCGAATTGGCGGTGAACCTGAAGCAACCGCTGTTTCAGGGGTTTCGGGAATTCAAGGCCCTTTCCGCATCCCGCGCCGACAAACAAAAGGCGTTCTTTGAAACGGAACGGACCGGCCAACTCCTCTTTCTGGAGGTCGCCCAGGTCTTTCTGGCAATCCACGAACGGGAGCAAGGGCTCAAAATTTTGAAATCCCAAATTGAGGTCATGGAGCAACGACTCCGGGAACTCAAAGAACGGGTCCGGTTGGGAAAATCAAGACGGAGCGAGGTGCTCACGATAGAATCCCAAAAAGATCTCCTGGCGGCGGAGCGGGCCCAAACCGAGGGGGAAATCGCGGTGGCCCGGGAAACCCTCTCCTTTTTGACCGGACTCGCCTCTTCAATCCCCCTTCAGGAACCGGTTTCACCCTTTCAGACCGAGGAGACCCTGGCCGTTTATCTCGAGCGCCGCACCCAGCGTCCCGACCTGCACGCAGCGGAGCAAAATTTCATCCTTTCAGAGGCAAGCCTCGCCTATGAACGCGGCGGCTATTTCCCAAAACTAAACCTTGAGGCAAATTATTACCCTTATCGGGTCGGTTTCCGGGATCCGATTGACTGGGACCTGTGGTTCACCCTGGAGATCCCGCTCTTTCAGGGGGGAACTACCCGCGGCCTGGTTCGGGAGGCAAAGGCCCGCCTCCAGCAGGCGAAACTTGAAAAAGAGGATTCGGTTCGGAAATCGGAGCGGGAAATTGAGGAGGCCTATTACCGGTTTCAATCCGCCCAAGAGGAGGTCAAGGCGCTTGAAGGGGCGGTGGAAACAGCGAAGAAAAATTATCAGGTCCACCTCGAGGAATATCGTCGGGGCCTGGTGACCAATCTGGATGTCCTCCAGGCCCTGAAGGATTTCTATCAGATCCAGCGGGAGGCGAATCGCGCCTCACACCGCTCCTCGCTCAATGCCTATCAACTCAAAGTCGCCCTGGGGGAGGTTCCATGAACCTCTCCGAACTTTCCATCCGAAATCCGGTCTTCGCCTGGATGCTGATGGCCGCCCTGATCCTGTTCGGCTGGATCGGGTTTTCCCGGATGGGGGTCTCGGAATTGCCGGATGCCGATTTCCCGGTCATCACCGTTCACTTGACCCTGGAGGGGGCCGCCCCGGAGGTGATGGAGGCGGACGTGGTCGATGTCGTCGAAGAGGCGGTCGCGACGATCGACGGGATCCGGGAGATCACCTCCTCCTGCCGTCAAGGGGAGGCGACCGTCACGATTGAATTCGAGCTCTCTCAAAATATCGACGCCGCCCTCCAGGATGTCCAGGCCAAGATTGCGCAGGCCCAAAAAAGACTGCCCACCGATCTGGAACCTCCCCTGATCACCAAGACAAACCCGGCGGACCGTCCGGTCCTTTGGATTGCCGTCTCCGGTTCGCTCCCGTTGCGAGAGCTGATGGCTTATGCCCGCGATCACCTGAAAGACCAGTTTCAGGTCGTCCCCGGGGTTGGTGAAATCTTTCTGGGGGGATATTTGGAGCCGAATCTCCGCGTCTGGGTCGACCAGGAAAAATTGAAGAATCACGAGCTCACGATCGAAGACCTGATTCGGGCGATCGAGTCAGAACACCTGGAACTCCCGGCGGGACGGATCGAAACCACGGCTCAAGAACTCAATATCCGCGCCATGGGAGAGGCGAGCAGCCCGGAACAATTTGAAAAAATCGTGGTCCTGCAGCGCGGAGGGATGCCGATCTATGACCCCATCCCGCTGACCGCCGTCGCCCGTGTGGAGAGGGGACTCAGTGATTTTCGCCGGATCTCCCGTGTCCTCGGCGAGCAGGCCGTCGGTCTGGGGATCATCAAACAACGGGGGGCGAATGCCGTTGAGGTGGCCAGGCTCGTCCGAAAAAAGGTGGCGGCGTTGCAGGACCAGCTTCCTCCCGGGGTTCGATTGCTGATCAATTTTGACAGCACCCGGTTTATCGAGGAATCGGTCGGGGAACTGAAATTCACGCTTCTCCTCTCCTGCCTGCTCACCGCGATCGTCTGTTGGATCTTTTTGGGCTCTTTTTCCGCCACCTTCAATATCCTGCTGGCGATTCCAACCTCCATTATCGGGACGTTTCTGATTCTCTACTTTTCCGATTTCACCCTGAACAATTTCACCCTGTTGGGGTTGATCCTCGCGGTCGGGATCGTGGTGGATGACGCAATCATGGTTCTGGAAAATATCTTCCGTCATCAGGAAGAGGGGCAGAATCGGATCCAGGCCGCCCTCCAGGGGGCCCGCCAGATCACCTTTGCCGCCCTCGCCTCGACCCTTTCCATTATCGCCATCTTTCTGCCGGTCGCCTTTATGAAGGGAATCATCGGCAAATTTTTCTTCCAGTTCGGCGTCACCCTGTCGGTCGCCGTGCTGCTCTCGCTGCTCGAGGCGTTGACCTTGACACCGATGCGATCCTCCCAGTTTGTCACCCAAAAAGAGCGGTCGACCCGTTTTGAAAAAAAGATCGATGCCGTTCTGAAGAAAATGACCTCGATGTATGCGCGGTCTCTCGGTTGGTCGCTCCGTCACCGGGGGAAAATCCTGATCGGAGGTTTTCTCCTGTTTGCCGCCTCCCTGTCATTTTTCCGTTGGCTCCCCAAGGAGTTTGTCCCGGTTCAGGACCAGTCGATGTTTCTGCTCCGCTTGCAGACCCCGGTCGGCTCCTCGATTGAATTCACCGACGCACGCATGAAACAGGCGGAGGCTTTATTGCTGAAACAGCCGGAGGTGATTCGCTACTACGCCGCGGTGGGGGGATTCGGCGGAGGGGAAGTGAATACCGGGATGATTTTTGTCTCACTCAAACCAAAGGAGGAGCGTGCCCTGTCGCAAAACGATCTGATGGACAAGCTGCGAAAAGAGCTCCTTCAAATCCCCGAGGCCAAGATTTTTTTGCAAGATCTGTCGATGCGGGGATTCACGGCGCATCGGGGCTACCCGGTCGAATTCACCATCCGCGGTCCGGAGTGGGACAAACTGATCGAGCTTTCTGAACAGATTCGACAAAAAATGGAACGGAACCCGTTGTTGACGGATGTCGATACCGATTACCAAAGCAATATGCCGGAGATCCATGTCATTCCGGAACGAAAAAGGGCGGCGGAGCGAGGCGTCAGTATCCGCACGATCGGGCAAACGATCCAGGCAGCGATGGGGGGGGTCCGGGTTGGCCGCTTTATGGAAGAGGGACGACGGAATGACATCCGGCTCAAACTGGAGGAGAAGGACCGACAACGGGGAGAAGACATCCTTAATTTGCAAGTTCGCAACTACCGCGGGGAATTGATCCCCCTCCAAGAGGTGACAACCCTGCAATCAAAGCCGTCTCTCTTCAAAATCACCCGGATCAATCGCGAACGGGCGATTGAACTCTACGCGAACATCGCCCGCGATCGCTCGCAGGCCGACGCGCTCACCGCGGTCAATCAAATCGCCCAAGAAATCCTCCCGGAGGGGTATCGCCTGGTCTGGAGCGGTTCGGCCCAAACCTTTCAGGAATCGTTCCAGGGGCT
>CAYYFU010000022.1:5545-11741 GCA_964471095.1 uncultured Pseudomonadota bacterium | reverse complement strand
TTCAACATAGCCCTCGTCGGAGAGCTTTTTCTTCAAATCATTCCAATACTTACGCGGCCTTTCCGAGCCGGTGAGAACCTCAATGACATCGACAATCGAAAACCACCACTCATTTAGGTGAATGATTCGGCGAATTTTCTTACCCCTAAAGATCGCCATTTTGTTTTCCTGATCTTTGGTCATCTGGAAGCCATCTATAACAAATGCCGCTTACTTGTCCATCATCGACTAACTTCCTTCGCTCCCCAACAACCCTGCGGCAGGTAGCCGCCGCTGCCATGTCATATGTCAGGCCTTGACCCCGTACATGACCCCGTACACTAAAATCGGTAAGAAATGCCCAACCCTACGCTGAGATAGTGCAAGTTGCCAAATTCAACATCGTCGTCCCCTTTTCCCATGATGAGGCTTTGAAATCGCGGGATGAGACTTACAGCGGTCGATTGTGAAAATTGGTATTTAAGAAGAGGTTGAACATAGAAATATTGATTGACGAAATCAGAAGTTGGATCGTTCACAAGCCCAAATAGCAATCGTGTCCCTCCTTCTAATGCCAAACTTACTTTTTCCCAGCCCGCTAGTTTTACGTGGAGCCCCAAAGGGGAGCTAATCAGTGGTAATAGGAGCTGCAAATAGGAAAGTTGATCCCCGTCAGGAAAATAATCATAGGAAAAAAGCCAGGAGTTTAATGCAAAACGGTCATTGAACCAGTAGTAAAGTGATAGATTCATTCCAACGCCCTGTTTGATATTGTTCCGACGAACAACAGGTGGTTCGTTGAGAGCCAAGAGGTAATAACTCTGTCCGCTCAATTCCCATCGGCTCCGACCCCAAACAGGGAACTGACAAAGGACGATGCAAACCAAAACGAGCGCTAATATTTTTTTAACATAGCGATAGTGGTTCCAGACACCTCTCCCTATACCAAAAAAAACAGGACAAAAAACAGCAAAAAACAGGGAATAACATCCCAGTGCCAGGCGCGCGCGTTTCTGGAACCGCTTGAACCGGCCGAACCGTTGTGTTACTCCCCCGCTGTTCATGGCGCTCACCCCCGAACAGGTTAAAAAAATTGCCGATCTGGCACGGCTGGAACTGAATGAAGCCGATGTCGAAAAATTTTCCCACCAGCTCTCCGCAATCCTCGATTATGTGGAAAAACTGAATCGTCTGGATGTCGCCAAGATCGAACCGACCGCGCATGCGGTCTCGGTGGCGACACCGTACCGTCCGGATGAGGCGAGGGACGGAAAGATCAAAGAAGAGGCGCTTGCGGTGGCGCCTGATCGGGAGGGCGACTTCTTCCGGGTCCCCAAGGTGATCTGATGCCGCTCCATGACCTCACGATCCATGAACTCCATGACTTGCTAAAAAAGAAAGAGGTGAAGGCGGTCGAGATCCTTGACGCCGTCCTGGACCGGATCCAACGGGTTGAGCCGAAGGTCGCCACGTATATCACCTTGACCCAAGAGCTGGCCCGACAACAGGCGAAAGCGGCGGACGAGCGGATCGCCCGGGATAAGGATTTTCCAAAACTGACCGGAATCCCGTTGGGGATCAAGGATATCTTTTTGATGCGGGGGGTGAAGACCACCTGTGGTTCGAAAATCTTGGAAAACTATCTGCCTCCTTACACCGCCACCTCCGTTGAAAACCTGCTCTCTCAAAACGCGATGACCGTTGGAAAACTCAATATGGATGAATTTGCGATGGGCTCCTCCAACGAGACCTCCTATTTTGGGAAACCGAAAAACCCCTGGGACCTGAGCCGTGTGCCGGGGGGGTCGAGCGGGGGGAGCGCCGCGGCGGTGGCATCCGGTGAATGTATCGCGGCAACCGGGACCGACACCGGCGGTTCGATCCGCCAGCCGGCCAGCCTCTGCGGACTCGTCGGGATCAAGCCGACCTATGGACGTGTCTCGCGCTACGGAGTGATCGCGTTCGCGTCGTCGTTGGATCAGGTCGGTCCGATCACCAAGGATGTCACCGACGCGTCCATCATGTTGCAGGCGCTGGCCGGGCATGACCCGCATGACTCGACGTCGTTGAACCTCCCGGTCCCGGATTATTCCAAATCGCTCCGTCCCGATATCAAGGGATGGAGGATCGGCATCCCGAAGGAATATCTCGGCGGCGGATTAGAGCCTGAGATCCGCCAGGCGATCGATCAGGCGGCACAGCAGATGAAGGGGTTGGGGGCCCGGGTGGATGAGGTTTCGTTGCCGCATACCGAGTACGGCATCCCGACCTATTATATCCTGGCGCCGGCGGAGGCCTCCTCGAACCTCGCCCGGTATGACGGGATCCGCTACGGCTACCGAAACCGGGAGGCGACCGACCTGATCCCGCTCTACAAAAAGAGCCGGACGGAGGGGTTTGGCGCCGAGGTCAAGCGGCGGATCATGTTGGGGACCTACGTCCTCTCGGCCGGTTATTATGATGCCTATTACCTCCGCGCCCAGAAGGTCCGGACGCTGATCCGGCAGGATTTTGAAAAACTTTTTCAGGACCACGATCTGATTTTAACCCCGACCTCGCCGACCGCCGCCTGGAAATTTGGGGAGAAGATGGACGACCCGTTGCAGATGTATCTCTCCGACATCTGCACGATCAATGTGAACTTGGCCGGCCTCCCCGGGATGAGCCTGCCTTGCGGCTTTACAAAGTCAGGGCTCCCGATCGGGATGCAACTGATCGCCGCGCCGTTGAGCGAGGAAAAGATCTTTCGCGCCGCCTATGCCTACGAACAGGCGACGGAGTGGCATAAAAGAAGACCCAAGCTTTAGGAGTGTTTTTGGGAAGTTTTTTGTCTTGCCTTGAGGAATTCAAGGTCTTGGGCATCTCGAGCCGAAGCCCGGTCGGAGTAGGCGATTTCTTTGAGTTGGAGCAAATCCTCATCCGAGGCGATCGGAAATATTTGTGAGAGGACTTTTGTTTTCCTTGCGCGCTTGGCGAGTTCAGTCGCCGGGAGGGGGAAATCAAAGAGCAGGTCAACTCTCAGCCCCCTTTTTGGATTAAACAAATGAATACTCGAAGGTTGATCGAGTTGGAGACGAATGCGGGCCACATTTCGATTATCTATGGTGGAAATAACCTTTCCTTGAGGACCCAATTTTGAGACCAACTCGAGACCCCGATCGTAAAAAACATCCAGCATCTCTTTAAGTCTGTCGTCAGGCTTGGCAATGACAAAGTCGAAATCCCGGGTCACCCGTTCCGAGCCAAGGATGACAAGTGCCATTCCGCCCACCAACACCGGCTGGAGGCCGAGGTTTTCCAACGCCTTGGTAATCTCGCCGATCTCATCAAAATAATCCGTCATTTCAGACATAAATGCCGGGGAGGCGTCCTCCAAAGGTCTTCAATCGTACCACCTTGTCGGATTCGCCGCGGAGCTTGCGGATGGTATTAACATATCGGAAGTTTGCGACAATCCGCCGCGCCGCTTGAAGCGATTCCGCCCTGGCCTTGCCTCCCAGAGAGGAAATCTTCTTTCTTTGTCCAGCGGAAATCCGCCTGGCCCGCGCCCGCCCGCCGAGCCTCCCCAGGGCCTTCGCCATTTGGGTTCGATTCATGGGGATATTATACTTAGCGCTAAGCATGGTTGCAAGGAATCAATTTTTGCACAGCGTATGCCTGCGAGCAGAATTCTGTTGCAATAATATATTAAAAAGTGTATAAAGTATAGCGTATGGCACGGGTTATGATCTCAATGCCGGATGAGTTGCTTCACGAGGTCGATCAGGCGGCCAAGGCGACCCACCGGAAACGGAGCGAGTTTTTTAAAGAACTGGCGCTCCGGTACCTCGATCGGTTCAGGAGTCGGCGCGAATTTGCCGACCTGGAACATGCGGCATCAACCGGTTTGGACTTTTGGGATAACCCGATTGACGACGAGACTTGGAACCATGCCTAGGCAGGGGGAAATTTACCTCGTTCCGATTCCCTTTTCCGACTTGAGCGCCGTTAAAAGGCGGCCCGTTTTGATCATCTCCCATGACGCCTATAATCAATCCCATCCCGACTGTCTCGTCATGGCAATCACTTCCCGGATCGATCCGCGAAATCCGTATGGTGTCATTTTTACGGATCGCGACGTCGCAGGGGTTCTGCCCAAGGAGAGTCAGATCAGGGCCGACAAGGTTTATTCATTGCACCAGCGGATTCTCATCAAGCGTTTCGGGTCTCTTGCGCCGGAAAAACAGCGGGCCGCCCTCACGATTTTACGCGAATTGGTTGAGATAAAGTAGAAAAAGAGGCAGGGGATTTAGAGGATATGAGCCAGTCTCCTGAAGAGGGTATGAAGGTTGTTGGCGTTCGCATAATAAGGGAGGGTAAATTCCGGGCTGCCGCCGGCTATCCCCATGGCGCTTGCGCCTTCATCTTGGAAGGCATTTCGAACCGCGACGCGGGTTGTTACGCCCGGGTTGAACGACCCCAAGTCCCACCTCACGGTCAGTTGTCGTTGTTGCCACCAGGCGTACATTCGGGCGCCTCCTGGCCCCCTCCAGAACGTCATTTCACTATCCAGATCTGAAAAAACATGGCGTGCGATTCCAATCAGGTCGGCATCTTCGGCCATGATGTCGAGTGAAAACCCGGATTTCACGAAGGAAGGAGCCGCGGTGGTCGGCACTGCGGCGGGACGGTTCGCCGCGCGAAGGGCGGCCGCCTCCCGACCCAAACGCTCCAGCTGTTCAGCCACGCCCTCCCTTGGCATCCTTCGGATCTCTGTGATTCTCGCATCCAAACCACTTACAGTCGTTTCAACATCGCTCCTCAGCCGACCTATTTCTTCCTTAATCCTCTTTAAGTCACTCCCAGCGGCACTTGGTTTCTTGCCGCCCACGTCAACCTGCTCAACCCGCTGTCCCAATTTTCCTGCCTTTTCGCGGAGCTCCTTAAACCTCGCCTGCAGAAACTCAACCGCCTGCCGCCAGCCTGGCTTGTCGGTCGTTCCGGCATGAAAGGTTTGGAGACGGGTCTCAGCGGCGGTAAAATCACCATCGGCACTGAGTCTTGCCTTGATGCGGGCCAAATGTTCCCGGCATTCCTCCAGGGCGATTCTCGCCGGGTGACCCGTCGGGAGCTCACTGATTTTCTTTTGGACGATTCCCGCGATTCCCACTCCATCCGGTCTGCGAGCTCCCCCTCTCGCCTGGGCCCATGCCGCGAGGTCGGTTGCACCAGCCGGGGGCCGGGCCACGAGGTCGTCAATTTCCCTTTCTCTCGCCCTGATCTCTCTAAAAAATCTGGTTAATCCCTCATCCGACGGAGATTCCTTCATCCGGTCGAGGGTGGCCCGCATCCCCGCCACCCGTCCGCGGATCTCCCCTAGTTCCTCTCCCCCCTTCCCTTCTTGTACCACCCTCTCCAGGGCGGCAAGAGAGCGGTTGCATGCGTTAAGACGACGCTGAAGGGCAGTTTCTGCAAGTTTGGCGGCCTGTTTCACTGCGGCTGGTTCGGTCGTGGCCACCACCTTAGCGGCAACATGCCCGGACTCCCTGATTCCCCGCAAGATAAAGGGGATGAAAACCCCGCCAGCCACCGCCCCCAGCGCGGTGATCAGCAAAAATTCTTCGAGGTCGAACTCCCGCTCCCCCCGGGCCGCGGGGATCCCCTGCAGGGCCCCGTCAAAGGCCGCCCCGACTAAGGCCCCAATACCCCCAGAAATGACAGATCGGACTGGACCGCTTGGCAACAACATCAATTTCTCCTCTTAAACCGGTTCATCGGACCGATCGGCCGAAAGTTGCTAAAAAAATTGCAGGCTGATAGGGGGAGGGAATGCCTTACGAAACCGTGATCGGCCTTGAGGTCCATGCCCAGCTCTTGACCCGCACCAAGCTGTTTTGCCGATGCGGCACCGCCTTCGGGCAGGAACCGAACCAGAACAGCTGTCCTGTCTGCCTGGGGTTGCCGGGGGCGTTGCCGGTGTTGAACCGGCAGGCGGTTGAGTTTGCGATCCGGGCGGGGCTGGCGACCCCATGCCGGATCAGCCCCAAAAAGATCTTAGCCAGGAAGAACTACGTTTACCCGGACCTCACGAAGGGGTACCAGATCTCCCAGTACGAACGCCCGATCTGCGAAAAAGGATCTGTCGAAATTGAGGTTGACGGAAAACCAAGGCTAATCGGTTTGACCCGGATCCATATGGAGGAGGATGCCGGCAAACTCCTGCATGAGCATCCGCAGA
>CAYYFU010000022.1:1270-5535 GCA_964471095.1 uncultured Pseudomonadota bacterium | reverse complement strand
TCTCGGAGCCGGACCTGCGCTCCCCGGAAGAGGCGGTTGTCTATCTGAAGGAACTCCGGCGGATCGTGATGTATCTCGATATTTGCGATGGAAATATGGAGGAAGGGTCGCTCCGATGCGATGCCAACATCTCGCTCCGTCCGGTCGGGACGAAGCCGTTCGGGACGAAGGTCGAACTCAAAAACATGAACTCGTTTCGGCATATCGAAAAGGCCCTTAATTTTGAGATCAAACGCCAGACGGGGCTCCTTGAGGGGGGCGGAAAGATTATGCAGGAAACCCGGCTCTGGGATCCGGAGCAGGAGGAGAGCCTTTCGATGCGGAGCAAGGAGGAGGCGCATGACTACCGGTATTTCCCCGATCCGGACCTGCTGCCCGTTCAAGTGGACGAGACCTGGATCGCCAAGGTCAAGGCCGCCCTTCCGGAGCTCCCCCGGGCCAAACGGGAACGGTTTGTCCGTGAATATCAGTTGACCGCGACGGAGGCGGACTGGCTGACCGAGCTGCCGTCAACCGCGCAGTTTTTTGAGGAATGCGCGAAACTCTACCCCCAACCCAAAAAGGTCGCCAATTGGGTGATCAACAACATCCGCGGCCCGATCCAGCCGGTCTTTGTCGCGAAGACACTGGAGATGGTGGATCAAGGGTCCCTCTCTTCCAACCTCGCCAAGGCGGTTTTGCAAAAGGTCCAGGAGACCGGCCGTTCCCCTGAGGAGATCGTCCGGTCCGAGGGGTTGGCGCAGGTCTCGGATGTCGGAGAGTTGGAGAAGGTGCTGGATCAGGTGATTGCCGAAAATCCCAGGGAAGTGGAGCGGTACCGAAAGGGAGAGACCAAGCTCCACGGCTTCTTCCTGGGACAGTTGATGAAAAAGACCGGGGGGCGTGCCAATCCCAAAGTGGTTGGGGAACTTTTGGAGAAAAAACTAAAATCGTGATCCTCTTTTCCACCTCTTATCTCTTGGGGTTTCTTGTGGCGTTGCCGGTCGGCCCGATTGCGATCCTGATTTTACAGCGGAGCCTTGGGGTGAACTGGCTGGCCGGACTGGCCAGCGGGATCGGCGCCGCCCTGGCGGATGCCCTGTTTGCCCTGCTGGCCGGCCTCGGGTTGGTTGCCCTGCTGGAAGGGATCCGGGAATCGCATCACTTTGTCGGGGGTCTGGGTGGTCTTGTCCTGGCGTTGGTCGGTTTGAGACTTTTTTTCCAAAAACCGCCTGCCTTGCACACCGAAGAGGTCTTGAGCGAGCGCTATCTCCATCATTATCTCTGGGACTCCCTCTCGGTTTTTCTTCTGACCCTGACCAACCCGATGACGATCATCGCGTTTGGGGCGCTCTTTGCCGGCTCCAACCTGATCCCGTTGGACCCTCGCCGAGTTGATTATCTGCAAATTTCTCTCGGTGTCTTCGGCGGGAGCCTCAGTTGGTGGGTCTTGCTCGTGGTCCTGGCGCAACCGATTCGGAGAAACCTCTCCCGCCTGAGGATCCATCGGGCGATGGAGATAATCGGTGTGATCATGATTGTGTTAGGTGGAGTTTCCCTCGTGCCACGTTTTGGGACTTTGGTTGACAAGATTCCCTGGTTCCATAGGATGTTCCACTGATGACGCCCCCTCCCGGCCTCCCCCTCTTACCTTAAGAGGGGGAGGGGGGAGTTATGAGGTCATGGATAAGAGGATGAACTTCAAAACCATCGAATGGAGAGATGACAAGGTCCTGCTGATCGATCAACGGAAACTTCCATTGGAGGAGGTCTACGTTGAGTGCTCCGACTACCAGCAGGTGGCGGATGCGATCCGGAACATGACCGTCCGGGGGGCTCCGGCGATCGGGGTGACCGCGGCGATGGGGGTGGCGCTGGGCGCGTTGGGGATTGATGCCAAAGATTTTTCCGTTTTTTCCAAAAAGATGGAGCGGATTTTCCGAATCCTGCTGGAGACGCGCCCGACGGCGGTGAATCTCCGCTGGGCGGTGGAGAGGATGCGGCGGGTGATGGTTGAAAATCAGCGCCTTGCCGTCTCCGACCTCAAACAACGGCTGAAACGGGAGGCGTTGCAGATCTTTGAGGAGGATATCGCCGCCAATCGGAAGCTGGGGGCGCATGGGGCCTCCCTGCTCCAGTCGGATCAGACGGTCCTGACCCACTGCAATGCCGGCGCGTTGTGTGCCGCCGGGTATGGGACCGCATTGGGTGTCATCTACGCCGCCTCCGAGCAGGGGAAAAAAATTGAGGTGTTTGCGGATGAAACCCGCCCCTTTTTGCAGGGGTCGCGGCTCACCGCCTGGGAACTGGCAAAAAACGGGATCCCCGTGACCTTGATCACCGACAACATGGCGGCGACCTTCATGCGACAACGAAAAATCCATTGTGTGATTGTCGGCGCGGACCGGATTGCCGCCAACGGTGACGTGGCCAACAAGATCGGCACCTATGGGGTGGCGGTGCTGGCGCGGGTCCACGACATCCCGTTTTATGTCGCCGCCCCCCTGTCAACGATCGACCTCCAATGCCCGACCGGCGCCGAGATTCCGATCGAGGAACGACCCCCCGATGAGGTGACGAATTTCCATAGACAGCGCGTCGCGCCGGAGGGTATCAGGGTCCGGAATCCGGCCTTTGATGTCACGCCCCACGAGCTGGTGACGGCGATCGTGACGGAAGAAGGAATCATCCGGGGGCCGTATCTCGAAAACCTGAAGCGATTGTTCTAGGGGGAGCCTCTTTATTTCGTAGATCCGATCAATAAAATCAAGTCGTCTCTCTTGTCCCTTTCGATAACCCTAACAATCTCCTGCTGTTCTTTCTTTGCAAAAGAGGCCCAGATCGAGGGCAATTCTTCGGTTTGTTTTTTCAACTGGATTACATCAAGAATGCGATAGGCCATTTCCTTGTCGCGGATCGATTTCCCTTTTTCCTTTCTTCGATTTGAGACAAACAATTTGTGCAGGGCAAACGCCAGCGGGTGCGGGATCCTGATTCGCAAATCGTCTTCATTGATTGAAATCGTGTGTCGAATCAGAACAAAAGCATGGCGAAGCGGCATCGCCGTAATCTGAAGTTGAGGAATCTTCCTGGGGTCATCGGGCTGAATGCCCAGCCGGGGGACAAGGAATTCAACCCTGAGTTCGGGATGAATGAATCGCAACCATCCCGAGAAGGTAAATTCCGGATCAAAATTGAGAGACTTGAGCATGTCAGGAACGGGCACTCGCTTTTTAATGGCCTTCATTTCCGGAATCAGAAGATCCATGTCGAGGGTCTGGATTGTTGGAAGGTAATTTTCACGTCCAAAATAGGAAACGTAGAAATGACAACACCAGCTTCCAATAAGCACCAACTCCTGCAGAAGCCCCGAGTCCTGGAACGCGATCAGAACCTCTTTAGCTTTTTTTGCCAGCACGCTTAATGGTCCTTTCCAGAAACCGGTGTTGTGTTTTGGTTTTGCCGATGAGTTCCTTCAGTTTTTTCTTTCGTGCAATAAGATCCTGGTATCGCCTTGTTTCCTCATCACTCAAGCGTCCCAGGTATTTCTGCTTGATCTTCTGATTCTCGCTGTATGTCAGATAGGCGTACAGGTTCCGTCCAAGTCTTCTCAAGAAAAAGGTTCCTTGGGGCAACCTTTGCAGTTCTTCCTTGTAGCGCTTTAAGAGCCGCCGCGCTTGTTCCTCCTCTTCTGCAAGGGCTGAAAGGATCGCTTCCATACATAAGTGTTACACTAAAATTCCAATATTCAACAATAATTAGTGTAACGAGGATTATAAAACCTGTCAAGTGGGATTACACTAACTTTATCAAGTATTTCATGTCTTAGTGTAAAATGGCCGAGGGATGACTCGCTTTGGTGAGCCAGAAACACCGCGGGCAGTTTTTGAAGGTCAATCATCACTGCGAAATCCTCTCGACTAGTTGGTGGGCATGGGATAGGTGACCGGCAATGATCAAGAAAGTTGAAAAGATCTGGATGGACGGCAAGCTGGTCCCCTGGGATGAGGCCCAGGTCCACTTGCTGACACACACGCTGCACTACGGACTCGGAGTTTTTGAGGGGATCCGATTTTATGAAGGGACCGACGGACAACCGTCGGTCTTTCGATTGAAGGAACATATCCGGCGCCTCTTTGACTCCGCCCATCTGCTGACGATGAAGATCCCGTTCACCCCGGAGCAGGTGATTGCCGCCTGCAAAGAGACGATCCGGGCGAATCACTTGAAGTCCGGTTACATCCGGCCGATCGCCTTTCTCGGGGCGGGGGAGATGGGGCTCCATG
>CAYYFU010000022.1:0-1260 GCA_964471095.1 uncultured Pseudomonadota bacterium | reverse complement strand
GAAAAACCCGGTGCAGGTCGGGATTGCGGTCTGGGAGTGGGGTTCTTATCTTGGAGAGGAGGGAGTCAAGAACGGGATCCGGGCCAAGATCTCCTCGTTTGCCCGTCCGCACGTCAATACGGTATTGACCAAGGCGAAGGCCTGCGGGAATTACATCAATTCGATTCTGGCGAAACGGGAGGCGCTGGCGGCCGGTTATGAAGAGGCGATCTTGCTGGATCCAGAGGGGTACGTTGCGGAGGCCTCCGGCGAGAATATTTTTATGGTCAAGGCGGGGCAGGTCAAGACACCGCCGACGGGGGCATCGATCCTGGCGGGGATTACGCGCGATGCGATCTGCACCTTGCTCAAGGATCTCAAGGTGGAGATCCACTTTCAGAAATTCGCCCGGGATGAACTGTATCTGGCCGATGAACTCTTTCTGACCGGGACCGCGGCCGAGGTGACGCCGGTTCGGGAGGTTGATGACCGGAGGATCGGAACCGGCAAACCGGGGGCGATCACCCGCCAGCTTCAGGAACTCTTCTTCAGTGTCGTGCGGGGTCAAAACTCGAAGTATCGAGATTGGCTGGATCCGGTCTAGTTCAATCCCTCTTTTTGCAGGAAACTGACAAGTTCTTCACGGGGATCCGGGAGGAAGAATCCAACGATCTTGGCGGTTGATTCATTCCCCGGGAGGTTAATGATCTGGCGCCAGGTCCGGAGATCGACCGGGACCTTCCGTTTGGGGAAAAAGATCCCGCCGCAGGAGAGGACCGCCGGTTGGGGAGAATCCTCCGCCCCCCCACCTTGGACCTTGATCGTGAGACTCCCCAGTAGCGAGCTAAACGCCGAGCTGATCATCTCATGCCTCCTGCCCCCTTTAAAAAGCAAGTGGCATGCCATGACGTGGTGCACCGAGAAATACGACCTAAGCTAATGATAAATAATGTTTTATTATTTTTGACCAGGTTGAGGGGTGCTAAAAAATCGTCTCAATTTGATAAGCAACTGTCAGAATCTTGACAGGATCGCCCGACGGGTCTTCTCCAAGAGGGAACCAATCGTCTCGGCCCCGGGATGGATGGAGGGGTGAATATTGAGTTGGATCGTCCCCGGTTCCGGCAGCAGATGGCCTTTGCGCATCCGCTCAAAACTCCCCCGGATGGTGACCGGCAGGATCTCCACGCCGGATTTCATGCTGATATAAAAGGAGCCGTACTTGAACTCGCCGATCGAACCATCGCGGGTCCGCGTCCCCTCCGGAAACATGACGACCGA
>CAYYFU010000021.1:3282-11857 GCA_964471095.1 uncultured Pseudomonadota bacterium | reverse complement strand
TGGCAATGAAACCAGATCAAGATTCCATTGACCGGGACGACGACCAACATGCAGAGATCCGCGAGGATGACGATAGCGAGCGACAGCGCGGGGATCTCCAGCAGGCAGACCGAAGAGGTCATTGCCAGGAGATAAGAAGTTGGCACCAGCGCCTTGAGGAAATGGACCCGGATCCCGACCTGCCGCTTTGAGTAACCCGGAGGGGTCTCGTTTTTTGGATACCAGGGATAGAGATCACAGAGCCGGATGAAGAGATAAGCGAGCAGCAGAAAACTGTAGAGAAACGTCAGACTATTCCACCAGGGATTTGCCTTGAAGAATAAATAGGAGTTGAGCAGGCCGACCCCCTCCAACAGGCGGACGGTCCAGCTTTGCCGGTTAAATAGAATCTTAAACAAAGGGCTACCAAAAGTAGTAGCGGAGTCCGATCCCGCCGGTCCCGTCAAAGCCCGAGGCAGGCGTGAATTCAACCCCCGGCCCAAACTCAACCGAGATCTCAAACACCCCGTCTTTCAGCACGAACGAGGCCCCGACCGGAAACCGCATCGCAACCACCCCCTCACCGTCATTCGCGCCGGAAACATCCACGCCGGTCTTTAAGCCGGCCCCAAAATAGGGGACGAGCGAGAATTGATCCCCGTCGTAATCCAAAATCCGGCGGAGATAAAAGAGGGCAGACGGCTGGATGATGAACGCCTTTTCGCCGAAGCCGTACCCGACGGTGAGGTCGGCGGCCAACTGATCAAAAAAGAAAAAACGGGCGTTGTAGCCGATCGGCTCCCCAAGGTTCAAACCGACCCCGAGCCGCTTGCTCTCTGCCCCGCGAGAGAAGGTAGTTGCCGGCAGCAGGAGGGTTGCAACAAAAAAGGCGAGCATGATTTTTTTCATAACGGTCTCCTTCTGAGACGGTTCTTTAATGGAGATAATGCAGTTTGTGAAGCGGTTATTTTTGCCTTGAATGGATTACGAGGTTTCAGGGCCTGCCGAACAGTTTTCCCAAGTCGGGGTAGACCATCTCCACATCCACCGGGATCCCGGCAGCGGTGATCCGGTCGAGGATGAAGTCAAACTCCTTCGGGATCCCCTGCTCGGCCCGTTGGGCATATTGTTCGGCCCCCTGTTTATCGCCCAACGCCTGGGTCCGGCCGATCGATACCCACTCCGCCTCGTTGGCGGGGCCGCTCTTCGCGTAATCGACCTCCACGTAGAGCCGCTTGCGTCCCTTCTCCACCACCGTCGTGAGGCGGACCGCCCCGCGCTGCAGGAGGGCGGCAAATTCGGAGGCGGCCCCGCCCCCATGCCCGTGATACCCGAACCGGAGCTGACGGATCAGGGCGGCAGCGTACGTGGTCTGGGCCGCCTTGAAGTACTCCTCGTCAAAGCCGGGGGTCCCTCGCGAGACCAGTTCCCGCTTGGCCACCAGGGCCCCGAGGTTCGCTTTGGACTCCTCGAGCTGGGCCCAGAAATCGGTACCGATCGTGTCTCCCACCCGGGCGCCGTCCGGTCCGCGCTGATCGATGCGCGGGCCGCTCGGATGCCTCAGCTCGTGCGCGGCGCTTTCGCTCACAAAATGGGCCTCGGTGACGTACTTTCTCTGCCAGGGGACGATGGCGATCTGGGCAAGCGGGAGAAGGATCGCCCGCGCCTTCGCCTCGTTGTGGTTGGCGGCGACGATCCGTTTCACCTCGCCCCGCCGCACCACCGGCCCCGCGTCGGGGCCGACGTAAGCCAGCACCTCAAAAAAATGCCCGGCGGTGTCGGCCAGCAGGTCGACCACCCGGACCGGGTTGTCGGCCGAGATCGGCCGTGCCTGGTAGATCTTCCGGCCGTTGGCGTCGACACCGATCAGGTCGGAGAGCCTGTCTTCCAGATCCTGCTGGAGCGGGAGGAAGTGTCGCTTGATAGAGTCCGCCTCCCCCCTTCTTTCGACCCCCAGGATCAGTCCTGCCCCCCGGATCTTTCCCATCGGGGCGTAGTTGCCCATAACCCCCACGGCGAATTCAAGGTTGCCATCGGCCGCCTTGACCCAGGCGGCATCCTCCCCGTAGTTGGAAAACGGGTCATCGTTCCGGAAGGTGGCGGCGCTTGCCTGGAGGAGTTGGTGATAGCTGGGACGCAGCCCGGGGGTGGCGGCGGCCTCTTCCAGAATTTCGGCGATTTTTAACGCCTTGTCCCGAATGCGGGGGTCCTGGTTAAACTTTTTCCAGCTGTATCCAACCGGGCTTGTTGGATCCGGCTCGAGGGCCGTCAGGGGGGCAAGATACGGGTTATACATCGGGTCATCCTTGACCGCATGCGCCATCCGATCCTTGTCGGCGTCGGTGACCGACGGCGGGACCATCTCCGAGGGGAAGTACCCCTCCACCGGCCGCTGATTCGGAAAATAGTAAACCGGCGAGCAAAATTCCTTCTGGGCATCCTTACGCCGGCCCAGCGCCGGGGAACAACCGTTGAAATTCGCCTGATGGAACCGGTCCCAGCCGAGGCGGTCGCCGACCTGGCTCATATGCCCCAGGAAAGTTCGGCCCCGATAATCCTTGAGGTCCCGGTCGAGCTCCTTGAGGAGTGGCAGGACGGGGAGGAGGCGGCGGAGCATCTCCCGTTCCGCGGGGTCCAGCTGCGAGATATCGGGGTAGGTCGGATAACGGAGGCGGAGGTCTTTTTCGATCCAGAGATTCCGGACCCGCTTCTCCTCCAGCCTGGCGCCAACCGCCCGGAGGGCATCCTGCAGAGGCCTGGCATCGACAAACCGGGTCTCCGACGTCCAGCCGAACCGGGTGTGGTCTTCCGGGGAGATTTCCAAATCCCCTTCGTCCACCTGGTGGGGGGCCGCCCCGTCTCTCACCCACCGGAACTTGTAACCAAGCTCCTCGGCAACCTTGTTCCAGAGCTCCCGGTGGCGGGTTGAGTCTTCAGCAACGATGGTAAATGGTGGCATCGGTGTCCCCTCCTGTTGCCCTCTCTTCGTCCCCCCGCCAAAATGGTTGCGTGGTTTTTTTGGGGGTGGTACTGCCCAAAAAATGGGTCTTAATCTCACTCGGGTCTTGATGTTTGCGCTGCTCTTCTTTCCCTTCCCGGGGGAAGCGAGCGGCGGACCCGGTCGTTGCAAGGTCGATCCTCGTTATCGTTCCGAGGCGCGAGGGAACGCCAGCTGCCTCGTTGTTTATGAAGGGAAGTTGTTGGTCGGTCGGCACAAAAAGACCGGCAAGCTGGATCTCCCCGGCGGGACCGCCGAACAGGATGAAACGGCCCAATGCACCGCCCACCGTGAGACATGGGAAGAAACCAGCGTCCATGTCGAGGTTGGGAGGCTTTTGGAAAAATTTCCGAACGATTTTTATCTTTTTGAATGCCGGCCGGTCTCCAAGCAGATCAATCCGGTTGTATCGGAAAAGTTCAGGGACGATGTTAGCGAGGCGCTTCTCCTGGATCCCCTTTCCACCAAAAACGATGATTGGCGCTTTCCTTACCAAACACCGACGATCAAGTGGTTGTTTCAAAAGCCGTACAACTTATCACAATAACCGTGCGTCAGTGGGTCGAGACGAGGACGTAAACTTCCATAAACCTTTCGGCCGAAATTTGGGTCTCCCCCCTCAGCAAATCCGAACCCGACCTGTGCGACATAGCGGGTTCGCCCCATCCGTCCGTCAAAGAATCGCTCGAGCCCGGGATAGGACGGCTCGTACCGGTTCTTGGCGACCAGGGCATACCAGGCGGCTCGGATCGCCGGGTGGGTCTGCTGATCCATTTTGTAGTTGACTCGCAGTGCGTCCATCGCCCCTTGCGGCAGTTGCCGATGAACAAAAAGGGATTCCAGAAAGGCGACCCAGGCTAACGGGTTCCAGGTGGTGGTGTTCGGGATCTGGAAATCGGTTGTCTTGTCCGATCCCCATCGTGTCGCGAGCTCCTTTGCCTGATCCATCAGGGGATGATGGAAGGTCGGAGCGTCTTTTGGGAGACCCGGTCCATAGAGCCACTCATGGACCTTCTCCATATCAATATCGGTTTCACGATCGAGGAAGGCAACAAAATCCTGGGTGGTGATCGACTGGCCTGCAAAGGACTCGCGATACCGCCTCAACAGCCAAACCATCTTCTGCCGTCCCCCCATCTGCTGCTCGATCCATTTCACGAACAGGGATGGTTTCGTGTACAGGAAGTGGGTGATCGCCTTGGCAGGATTTTTGTGGGGGAATTTGGTGGCCAGACAGGTGAGTTGTCCTTCCCCGGGGGACATCAAGGCCTCATCCAGCTTGATCCGGTCGCCCATCCAGATCATGGTCTCCAGATCAGCGCCGAAATGATCTCCGGTGAGGATATGATCCGCATAGGTGGTGAACGCCTCGACCAGCCAGAGATCCTCCAGTCTTCGGTAGGTGACCTCCGTCCCAAAGAAGGTGTGAGCCCCCTCATGGATCGCCGTCCATGACTCGGATTTGTCTCCGGTGACTGTTGTGTTGTTGAGTATATTCGCCCCCTCGATCTCCATCCCCCCCCAGGGGAAGGAGGGGTACGCCACCACCAGATCCGGGGCGACATGCGGCAGAGGGCCGAAATTTTTAACCATGTTGTCGAGGTAGGCTTGATAATCCTCAAAATCGCGTGCCGCTTGGCCGATCAGATGGGGTTCGGCATAAAGGACGGAATTGCGGCCGATTCGCCTCCCCTCGAACTCCCCGACCACGAACCCCAGAACATACCCCGGCATCGGTTTGTCGACAACGTAGTTCCAGACCTTGTAACCAGCTTCCCGTCTCGGTTTGGGGACCTGACCTCCGTTGGAGACGGTGCGGGACATCGCCACCTTGACCCCCAGATTCTCTTTGACGCGGATCGTCGCGTTCATGGTGAGGCGTGCCTCGGGGGTATCTTGCAAGGGGAACCACCCGCGGGTCAGCATATGGGGCGCCCCCTGGGTGTACATCGCAGGGTAACGTCCGCTGTAGGTCTGATCGGCGGGGGTCCAATTGACCGCGTGGATCGGTGAGTCGGCGGTATTCTCCACGGTCCGATATTTGATGATCACCTTGGTTGTCTTCGGGGTCAGCGCTATGGAAAGCGGCCGGCCATACGGTGTCACCAGCGAGCCGGAGGGAGGCTGGGTCGCAGTCCGACCGATCTGAGGATGGATCTCTTTTTTCTGGCCATCCTCCCCAACAACTTGGACGGCCAGGATCTCCATGTCGGCAATATCGAGGACCAGCTGATCTTCTCTCTTTCTGCCGAGGATCCAGGTGGCGACCCCGTGCAGGGCCTGGGCCTCAAAGTCGACAATGATATCAAGGTCGACATGGGGAACGGTGACCGTGGGGTAATTCGAAAAAGTTTGGGGGTTCACCGCCTCGTGGCCTGTCGGGTAGGTCGATTGATACCGGGCCGCCGCGGGCCGGGGATTCCCTTGTAAGACGTCGATCAGGGCATGCTCGAATCCTCCCACTCCGAGCTGGCATTCATCGACGGTCAACCCCATTTGTTCCGCGACATGCTGCGTTTGGTAACCGGAAAGCTCGAGACGGGAAAGGTCTTCATTTTGCAGAACCTGCGTCACAAAATGGGCGGTATCGTAGAGATCGTTGCCTCCGTTCCTCTGTAGCGCGCTGACCACTTGGGCGACGGTGGCGGTGTCAAAAAGTTTCATCTGTTGGGCAAGTTGTGTCGCTGCCTTCGCCGGATCTTTTTCGGCAACCGGTTGATTCCCGCTCAGGATGTGGGAGAGTTGCGAAGGGGTCAATTCGGAAGGGTCAAGTTTTCGATCGCCATTTCGATCCAGAACCTTTTTGACAAACCGATCAAGCCTGTCTCTCTCAATCGGCGTCTTGATCGGATCCTCGGCCGGTTCCCTCCGGGTGCAGGCGGCGGCAACCAGTCCGATCCCCGCGGCCAGCAGACCAATCCCCCTTCCCCTCGCGAACTGTCCTGCCAAACCTGCCAGTTGTCTGATCATGAGGTTCCTTTCACCACGACACGGATACGGCGGCCGTACTGATTGAGAAACAGGATCGTTGCGAGGCCGATCTGCAACGCCCGGTAGCCATCCTCGATATCCCAATTCTCCCGTTCGGTGTGGAGGAAGTCGACGCCGTTGGGCATCAGGATAACCGATCCCCTTCCCAGATCGGCCACCTCATGATTGGTGGTGGAGCCCCCAAAGGTTGCGCCGACCCTGGGTCGTGGCAGTCCTGCGAGGCGGTAGGCCCCCAGGACGGCGATCGTCCCCGGATCGTCATCAGGGAGTCTGTAACCGGTCAGTAGTTTTTGCCCGGTCATCAGTTCAAGGGAATGAGTCCCTCGGAACGCACCGGTCACCTTGGCCAGCGCGGTCTCCCACTGTTCACGGAACGGCTCTGTCTTCGCGGGATTGACACTTCGAATCTGCCACCCTCCCGTTGCCATCCCCGGCTGATCGCTTAAGATTGCATTAACTTGAAAGACGATCTCCGGGTCTCCACCCGGGTGATTGGTTGCACGGTAGTCAAGCAGGACGAGGGCGTGGGCCATCATCGCCGAGGCGTTGTAGGGGCGTGGCGCCTCACCGATCACCTCATCGATTGCATAGAATCGAGCCACCGCGCCCCCTTCATTGGAACGGGTTGACTCTTCGGTAACCTCCTTGGCTGCCGCCAGGAGTCGTCTCCGATAGTCTTCAACCGCCTGGGGGGTGTCCCCCTCTACGAAAAAGTCGAGTCGGGCGGCGACCGGGACCTCATTGCCGTTTTCGATAATCTCGGGCCGTTGCGGTGACGTTCCCGGCTTGAGTTTTCCGCCCAACAACCGGAATGAGGCACGGATATCGTCATGTCCCTTGACCGTCCCGCACGCCCCGGTTTGCATCCGTTTGAGTGTCTCGGTCGCAAGCCCGATCGCCGAGATCCCCTTGTGGGAGAAGGCGGGGTGCTGGGGTGAGCCCTCAAAGGCAAGACTGAATCGGCCCGAGTGCGGTTTGGGTGGGGCCGCTTCCCAGTTATTCTGCTCAACGACAAAGGAACCGAAATAGATATCGGGCCCGGCCGTGGCAAAGGCATCCGTCCTGGCGGCATCAAAGACCAGCTCCACGGGGGCGACTCTCAACCGGTTGTCCAAAAGCTTTCCTCCGGCCTGCGACCGCTCCTCGGCGATCAGTCCCTTGATCGTGATTCCGGGGTGGGGGAGGTTATTTTCGACGATAAATTTTGCGAGACTATAGACAATGGCGAATCCCGCCTTGTCGTCTCCCCCCAGGATCGTCGTTCCGTCGGAGTAGAATCTTCCACCCCTCTCGACGACCGACAGATCCGGGTCCTCCTGTGTGTCGAGGTGAAAGGTGAGTTCAATCGGCGGTAGTTCAATCTCCGGGTCGGGATTGTTGGGGGGGATCGTGGCAACGAAGTTGCCGGAGTTGGGTGGGATCTTTTCTCCGCAAAGGAGTTCCGTTTGGCCCTTTGGATCGAGAGAGGCGTATCTCTCGAGGGCACCGTCCATCCCGGCGGCAACCCCGATCGCCTGGAACTTGCGGATTGCGTAATTGACGAATTCCCCCTCTTGGCAGCTGTGGGACCGGACCGCGATCGCCTCTCGGAGGGTTCGTTTCAACTCCTCTTTATCAAGTTTCTGCAGGAGGGCTGCCGGCAGCCGGCCACCAAGCCCCCTTTCGAAAACCCTTGCCTCAGGGACCACCTTGTTTGGTTTAAAGGAGAGACGGTCCGGTCCTTCGTCGACGACAGGACCGCCGAGTCTGCGCCAGTCGAACTTGGTGGTGGCGCAGCCGACAACGGCAAGCGGGAGGGCCCATCGCAAAATCCTGACGGCCGAGGCAAGATTCATAGGAACCTCCTTACGATGCCCTCTCATCGTCCCCCCGCCAAAATGGTTGCGTGGTTTTTTTAGGGGTGGTACTGCCCAAAAAATGGGCATCCAAGTCAGTCGCGAGGAGATCCCCGGGATCGCTGAATACTGCGTGAAGAAGTACTGCGACGAATTGGCCCTGCCGGCCAAAAAAATCGCCCCCAAGGTGATCAAGGACCTGCAGGAGTACCCTTATGGATGGGATCTGAAGAAGTTGATGGGGGTGGTGAAGCGGGCGATCGTCATTGCCCCCACATCTCCCGCCATTACCGAGGTCTCTCTCCCCCCGCCTGAAAGGTCTTCAGGGGTTCGGGTTGAAGAGATGGCATTGGAAGAGATTGTTCGCAAGAAGCTCGACTCTTTTCTTGCCAAATGGGTCGGTTATGAGGTCATCGACCTGCACGAAGAGGTTTTGAAAAGGGTGGAAAAACCGCTGATCGAACTGGTGTTGGAGAGGACCGGTGGGAACCAGGTCCGTGCGGCCCGGATGTTGGGGATCCACCGGAATACCCTGCAACAGAAGATCAAAAGTTTGGAAATTCGGGTGAAACGATGAGGGTTTTTCTGTCCGATCTGGGTCTTTATTCAGGCGTCCTCTCCCTGGCCGTCATCATCGGCGGGATGTTGCCGATGTTCCTCTCTTGGACCCGTCGTCACCTGCCGGTGTTTCTCTCCTGTTCCGCCGGGATCATGATCGGCACGACCCTGATTCACCTCCTCCCGGAGGCGTTTGAATTGATCGGGAAAAGGG
>CAYYFU010000021.1:2306-3272 GCA_964471095.1 uncultured Pseudomonadota bacterium | reverse complement strand
CGTCTTTGAGCGGTTTGTGACGGTGCATATCTGTGAAGCGCTCGAGTGCGAGGTCCATACCTTGGGGATTGCCGCGGTGGTCGGAATCTCTGCCCACGCCTTGACCGACGGTATCGCGCTCGGGTCCGGGTTGCTCGTCTCCGGACTCGGGGCGGTGGTGATGGTCGCCATTTTTTTTCACAAGCTGCCGGAGGCGTTTGCCCTGACGTCCATCCTGCTCCATGCGGCGCATGGTCGCGCCCGGATCCTGCTCTTCAATCTGCTGTTGATCGCGATGGTCCCGATCGGTGGGCTGTTGGTCTATGGGTTGGTGGGACCCGGTAATGTTACGGTGACCGGCGCGGCGCTCGGTTTCTCCGCCGGGACCTTTTTGCATATTTCGATCTCGGATCTGTTGCCGGAGATCCATAAATATTCGGAGCGGCGGTATTCGCTTTTCCTCAGTTTTTTTCTGGGCCTATTGTTGATGTATCTTCTGGGTGCCGTCCTGCATCCGGCAGGTGTTTAAATGATGACTGTCCAGGGTCTTTACACGATCGTCGATAACTCCACCGTTCCAGATCTCCCTCATGCAACGCTTGCCGAGCGACTTTTGGAGGGAGGGGCGCGGATCCTCCAGCTAAGGATAAAACAAAATCCCCCCTCACCCCCCTTTGAAAAAGGGGGGCAGGAGGGGATTTATGAAATTGGCAGGGAGATGATGAGGTTGAAATCACGCTTCAACTTCACGCTTATCATCAATGATTATTTGCAGATTGCGAAGGAACTGGGGGCCGACGGGTATCATGGCGGCAAGGACGACCCCCCCATCGAAGAGGCGCGCCGTCTGCTCGGGGTCCGGAAACTGATCGGTTATTCGGCCCACTCGATCGAGGAGGCGGTGGAGGCGGACAAGAGGGGCGCCGATTATGTGGCGTTCGGGGCGATTTATCCCTCTCCCTCCAAGGGACACGATCACCCGGTCCA
>CAYYFU010000021.1:0-2296 GCA_964471095.1 uncultured Pseudomonadota bacterium | reverse complement strand
AATTACATGAGGTGGTTCGTCGGATCTCAATCCCGGTCGTGGCGATCGGCGGGATCGGACGGGACAATATAAAGGAAGTCTTGTCGACCGGTGTCGCCTCGGTCGCGATGATCTCCGCCCTGCTCCGGACCGGTGATATTCGAAACGAGACGGAGTTTCACACGCGGCTTTGCAACGAGAAAATTGGGATCAGAGGAGGGGTCGAGGCATTCCGCCGCAAAGGCCCATGAAGAAAAGTGACGATCCATTCTGTTTTAATTATCGGCAATGAACGAAAAAAGTTGCGAAAAAAAGGTATTAACGATTGCCGGTTCTGACCCCTCCGGGGGGGCGGGGATCCAGGCGGATCTGGAGGTCTTTCACTCCCTCAAGGTCACAGGGTTTTCCGCGATTACCGCGGTGACCGCCCAAAACGACCAACGGTTCTTTTCCTTGAACCCGGTCCCTTCCACATTATTGCGGGAACAGCTGCGTTCCGTTGTCAGCCGCCGGCGGCCCGACGTAATCAAGATCGGTATGCTCGGGACTGAAGAGAATGTCTTTGCCGTTTATCGGTTTTTGGAAGAGGAAAAGTTCGACAAGGTGGTTTTGGACCCGGTGTTTCGCTCCTCCACCGGGGCGGTCCTGTTGGTCCCCAAGGGGATCGCGATCGTGAAGCAGTTTCTCATCCCTCGCGTGACCGTGGTGACCCCCAATCTGGATGAGGCGGAGGCGTTGACCGGGATGAAGGTCCGGACGCTTGACCAGATGAAGGAGGCGGCCCTTTCGATCTTTGTGGCGGCGCGGGGGGTCAAGGGGGTGGTGATCAAAGGGGGGCATCTGGAGGGGGATCCGACCGATCTCTTGTATGACGGCAAGGAATGGCGCCTCTTTGCCTCCCGAATCCGATTTCCCAAGAGGGTCCATGGGACCGGCTGCGTCTATTCCGCGGCGCTCGCTGCCTCTCTGGCGTTAGGGGAGCCGATGGAAGAGGCGGTCCAGAAGGCAAAAGATTACGTCACCGGCTGGATCCGTAACAGAGACTGATAAGCGACAGAAATTCTTTGCGTCATTGGCCCGGGTGCCACTTTTCTGATCCCCTCAAACCAGCGAATCGGCATCACCCCTTTCAGTGAACTGACGATAAAAATCTCTTTCGCCTTTCGGATGGCGCTGACCGTAAGAGGAGCTTCCCCTGTCGGGATCCGCATTTTTTTGGCCAGTTGCAGGATCTTTTGTCGGGTGATACCGGGCAAGAGTCCCTCCTCGATCGGTGGGGTCAGAAGCCTCCCCTGTTGGACGACAAAAAAATTACTGCTCGCCCCCTCGGTGATTCTTCCCGCGCTGTTGAGAAGGAGCCCCTCGTCGGCCCTTCGCCTCTGGATCTCCCGACGGGCGACCATTTTGGTTAAAAAATTGGTCGTTTTGATCGTGACCAACGGCCACGGGTCGTTCACCACCGAATGAACCAGAATCAACCGGGCCCCTCTTTGATAGAGCTTTTGAGGATACGGTTTAAAGGCGGCCCTAAAAATGGCAAAACCAAATTTTCTGTCTTGGGCAGAGATCTGGATACGCAGAGGGGCCTCTTTCCAGCGATTGACGCGGATTGTTCGTATAACCTCTTTTTTGAGTCGGTCGAGACTGAACGGAAACGAAAACTGGAGAATTCGGATCGATCGAAACAGCCTGGTGAGGTGCTGCGCCAAAAAAATGGGTTTGCCGCACTGCACCAAGAGGGTCTCGAACACCCCCTCCCCGTACAAGTAGGCAGAATCATAGACGGAGATCTTCGCATCCCGGTCAGGAATAAGCCGACCGTTGAGATTGACACGCTGGGTCACAGGACCTTTTCTTGTCACGGGGGGATTATTTCCGCAACCTTTCCGGCCTTCCTGCCGATAATAATCATGTGAACACACTGGTTCTTGCTTGGGGTCTCCTGCCGATGGTTTTTGGGCTGGGGTTCATTTTCCGGCCAAAATCTGTCGCCCGTCTGGCCAAGTCGTATCACTCGAGGGCGCAAAGGGTTCAAAAGAAGTTGATCAAGGCGAACCGGGCGACCGGTCTTTTCTTCATCCTGATCGGACAGGTCCTGCTCCTCTCCTGGTTTCATCCGGTCTGGATCTACAACTGCTTTGTGGTCGCCCGGGTGATTGCCGGGGTCCTGTTTCCTTCGATGTTCGTCCCGGCCCAAACCGCCGCCGTCATCCCGACGGTGTGGATTTAGTTCTACGCAAGCGCAATTACAGGAATGGCGACGGACCTTAAGGTTGCCTGGGGAGCGGCGGCCAGTTTCTCAAGTCGTTTCGCAACT